>JBGAJT010000100.1:0-10944 GCA_044224785.1 Candidatus Nanopelagicales bacterium
GTGCTGAGGGTGCGCAGGCCGTAGTACCGCAGGATCTCGACCCGGGCGTGGACCGCCGCGAGCTGCTGGCGGACCACCGGGTCACCGGCTCGTTCGACACCTGCCTCGACCGGCTCAAGGCCGACCTCGCCGATCCGGTCGGCGACCGGGTGGTCGAGGCGTTGCGGCTCTCGCGCGACGTCGGCGGCACGGAGCTCGGTCGGCTGCTGCGCACGCTGTCCGCAGTCCTGCGCGAGGACGCGCGCACGCGGTCGGAGCTCGAGGCGCGCCAGGCCTGGGCCGTGAACGCAGCGCGCCTCGCGGTCGCGGCGCCGTGGGCGACCCTCGCGTTCCTGTCGCTGCGGCCTGGCGCGCTCGCGGCGTACGACTCCGCGGGCGGGGTGGTGGTGCTGCTCGTGGCCGCGGCGATGTCGGCAGCGGCGTCCGTCGCGATGCGCATGATCGGGCGGCTGCCGCGCGACGAGCGGGTGCTGGCATGAGCGCGCTCGGTGCCCTCGTCGGCGGTGCGGCCGCCGGTGGGGTGCTCCTCGTCGGCGCCTCGCTCGCCGCGCGTCGGCCGCCGTCGCCGGCCGACCGGATCGCGCCGTACCTCGAGGGCCCGTCTGTGACCCGCGACGACGCGGGCCGTACGCCGACGCTGCTGCGGATCCTCGGTCCGTCGCTGCGCGAGCTCGCCCGCCGTCTCGACGGCGCGCTCGGCGACGGTGCTGCGCTGCGTCGCCGGCTCGACGCCGCAGGTCGTACCGACGAGCCGACGACCTCGTTCCGCCTGCAGCAGGTGGTGTGGGGTCTCGTCGGCGTCCTCGTCGCGACCGCGACGCTCCTCCTGCTCGCCGCGCAGGGCCGGCTCTCGGCGGTCGGCCCCGCCCTTCTCCTCGTGGCGATCTCGGGCGCCGTCGGCGCGATCCTGTGCGACCGCGCGCTCACCCGGGCGGCGGTCCGACGTCGCGACGCGATCCGGATGGGCTTGCCCGCCGTGGCCGACCTTCTCGCCCTCGCCGTCGCGGCGGGGGAGTCGCCGGTGGCGGCGCTGGACCGCGTCGCGCGGATCGCGCGCGGCCCCCTGGCGACCGAGTGCCGGCGGGCGTGCGACGACGCCGGCTCCGGCGTCCCGTTCGCCGAGGCGCTCGACGCGATGGCGGACCGGGTCGACGTCCCGGCCGTGCGCCGGTTCGTCGACGGCGTCGCGATCGCTGTCCAGCGCGGCACCCCGCTCGCCGACGTCCTGCGCGCGCAGGCGGGCGACGCGCGCGCCGACCTGCACCGCGGGCTGCTCGAGACCGCCGGTCGCAAGGAGGTCCTGATGCTCGTCCCGGTGGTCTTCCTGGTCCTGCCCACCGTCGTCCTCGTCGCGCTCTACCCGGCCATCTCGTCCCTGTCCTCGATCAACCCCTGACCCCGCAAGTCCCTATCCCCGTTGGAGAACCG
Source organism: Candidatus Nanopelagicales bacterium (assembly GCA_044224785.1). Taxonomy (GTDB): domain Bacteria; phylum Actinomycetota; class Actinomycetes; order S36-B12; family CAIYMF01; genus Longivirga. Next base: position 1,429 of record JBGAJT010000100.1, read on the forward strand.
CCATGCTGTCCCGAATCCCGCTCCTGCTCACCGATCTGCGCCACCGGCTGCGCGACGACCGCGGCGACGTCCCCGGCTGGGTGCTCGTCGCCGTCATGACCGCCGGTCTCGTGACGGCGCTGTGGCTCGTCGCCGACGGCCAGCTGACCTCGGTGCTGCAGCGCGCGATCACGTCGGTCACCAAGCCCTGATCGTGTCCAGGCTCCGCGGCGTACGGCGCGACGAGGGTTCGGCGGTGGTCGAGTTCGCCGTCGTCGTGCCGCTGCTCGTGCTGCTCGTGCTCGCCGTCGTCCAGGTCGGGCTGGCGCTGCACGTCCGCTCGACGCTGCAGTCGGCGGCGGCCGAGGGTGCGCGGGTCGCGTCGGTGTCGGGAGGCGATCCCGAGCTCGCTCGTCGCCGGATCGAGCAGTCGCTCGCGCAGTCGTTCGCCGACGGGGTCGTGGAGTCGGTGTCGGTGCGCTCGGTGCGCAGCGGCGGCCTGGCCGCCACCGAGGTCGAGATCCGCGCGCGGCTGCCGCTCGTCGGTCTGCTGGGGCCGGCCGCCCTCGTGGTCCGCGGCCACTCGCTGGACGAGCCGTGACCGCCCCGCGGCGCACGCCGATGCGCCGGACCCGGCTGCGCGTGAAAGCCGGGATCGCAGGGATGCGATGGCATCTCCGGACATGCGATGGCATTCCTGACGTCGACGACGCGGGGACAGCGGTTCTCGAGGTGCTGGTGCTCGGCGTGGGGCTGCTCGTCCCGCTGCTGTACGGCGTGCTGTCGGTGATGGCCGTGCAGTCGGCGTCGTACGCCGCCACTGCTGCGGCACGCGAGGCGTCGCGCGCCTACGTCGCGGCCGACACCCCGGCGCAGGGTCTCGCCCGGGCTCGGGTCGCGACGCGCCTGGTGCTCGCCGACGCCGGGGTCGTGAGCGGCGGTCCGACCGTGCGGTGCGTCGGCGGCTGCCTCGTGCCCGGCTCGCGGGTCGACGTGACCGTGCGCGTGGTCGTGCCGCTGCCGCTGCTCGGCGGTCCCGGGATCACCGTCACCGGCCAGGAGTCGATGCCCGTCGACCGCTACCGGAGCGCGCCGTGACCCGCCAGCATGTCGATGACCGAGGGTCGGTGCTCCCGCTGGTGATCGGTGCCGTCGTCATCGTGCTCACGCTCGTCACCGTGGTCACCGACGTCAGCACGCTCTGGCTTCAGCGCCGTGCGCTGCAGGCGACGGTCGACGGCGCGGCGCTCGCCGGAGCGCAGGCGGTCGACCTGCCGTCGGTGTATGCCGGTGGCGCGCACGGCGATCTGCGCCTCGACCCACGGGCCGCCCGCGCGGCGGTGACGACCTACGTCCGCGCCGTGCCGACCACGCTGCGCTCGCTGCGCGTGTCCTCGGTCGCCGTCACCGGCACGACCGTCACGGTCCGCGCGACCGCCCTCGCCGCACCACCGTTCCTCAGCGTGCTCACCGGCCGCGGCATCACCGTCGTCGCCGAAGCCAGTGCCGCGAACTCCGCCGGCTGATCGGGAAGTCCTCGCACAGATGTGGAGCTGCCACGTCGGATCGTGCGCGCATCGCACGCGCCGCACGGGTCTGCCGGATCAGAAGCCGCTGGTGTTGATGAAGCAGCCGTCCGGGACGGTGGCGTCCGGGTCGGTCGGGTCGACCGCTGCTGTCGCGCCGCCCGTGCCGTTGGCCTTGGTCATGTTGGTCCACGCCTCGGTGTAGTCCGGGTCCTTCCACGTCGATCCGCACACGGCTGCCGTCGACGTCGTCCCGAAGAAGCCGGTCTGGAGCCGGCTGACCTTGCGAGGCCCGTTGCCGTAGTAGTAGGTCGTGCCGTCGATGCGCACCGCTACTGCACGCGGGTCGCCACCCGCGCGCGGCGCCAGCCAGTACGCCGCGACGTACACGAAGTCGATCTCCAGCGCGCCGTCGGGCCCGGGCTTGGCCGTCACCTTGCCGCGCACACGCGTCGCCGCGGAGGCCAGCCAGTCACCGGGACGGAACCTGATGGCGGCCTGGTCGTACGCGTGGCCCTTCTTGCCGTGCGTCTTCTGGAACAGCGCGTGCTGCTGCTTGATCCACGAGACGGAGTGGCCGTCCATCGTCGCGAAGACGGGGTCGAGCTTGCCCCGGAACTGAACGCGCGGGTCGAGCATGACGTGCTGCAGGTAGGTGGCGAGCTTGGTGTAGGCGTCGGCGACCTGGCGGGGCTGGTAGATCCCGACGGTGCGCGCCTTCGGCATCACGATGCCAGCCGTGCCCGCCTTCCAGCGCTCCGCAGGGCTTCCCACGAACGGTTGCGGCAGGTCCGTCGTTCCGTCGTCCGAGGCGCTCGCCGACGCGCCGGCTGTGGGCGACGTGGGCGCGGCGGCAGTCGAGGCGGCGCCGCTGGCAGAGGTCGTGGGCGAGACGGCCGCGGCCGACGTCGAGGCGCTCGTGGCGAAGGGGCCGAGCTTGGCGACGTAGCCGGCTCCGACGACGGCGGCTGCTGCTGCGACCACGCCGACGGCGACGAGCGGCCCGCGGCCCTTCGACGACGACGCACGCCCGGACTGCTGGTCCCAGTAGGCCTTCGCGGCCTTGGCACGTTCCTCGTCGGCCTTGCGCCGCGCCTTGAACTCGGCCTTGACCTCGCGCAGCGACTCCTTGCTCGGCCGCTCGTCTGACACCCGTACCTCCCCCTCGACGGTTGCGGGGAGGTTGCCACGCCGGGGCGCGGCGTTTCCTGTCCGGAGAGCGGGCGGCTACGACCGGGGGTGGGCGGCGAGGAACGACCAGATCGCGCGGCTGGAGTCGAGGTCGGGGTACGGCGCGCCGACCAGCGTGCGGGCGAGCGGCGACGACGGCGGGTGGCCCATCCACGCATGCGCCGCGCCGGTGACGGCGAGGAACCGCACCGACGTCGCCGCCGCGCACGACGACCACGCGGTGAGCCGCAGGTCGGGGTTCGTGCTGTCAGTGGTCGTCGACGGCCCGGCGGTGCAGCGGTCGGCGGCCGCGAGCGTGGTCGCGGCCTGCTTCGGCGGGGTGAAGGCGACGCCGGCCAGGCCGCTGCCTCGACCGCCGGCGAGCGGGACGTTGGTGTCGGCGGTGCCGTGGATCTGCATCAGCGACACGGGTTCTCGCGGGTCGCACGTCGCGATCTCGAGCGCGGAGGACTGCACGCCGACAGCGGCGAACACGTCCGAAGCCTCGCACGCCAGGCGCAGCGCCATGATGCCGCCGTTGCTGTGGCCGGCGGCGTAGACGCGGTTCGGGTCGACAGCGTACGCCTTCGCCACGTCGGCGACGAGCAGCGTCAGGAACGCGACGTCGTCCACCTTGCGAGACGCCGCGGGGCCGCAGCAGTCGCCGCCGTTCCACGTGCGCGCACCGCCCGACCCGTCGGCGGCGCGGCCGACGCCGTCGGGGTAGGCGACGAGGAACGTGTTCGAGGTCGCCAGTCCGTCGAAGCCGGAGTTCGTCTCGAACTGCGCGCCGCTGCCGAGGCCACCGTGCAGCGCGACGAGCAGCGGTGCGACGCCGCGGCCGCCGGAGGGGACGAACAGCCGGTAGGACCGGGTCAGCCCGTCAGGAGTCCGGATCGTGCGGGTCGTGACCGCGCCGCGCGGAGCGACCGCCGGCTCGGTCCCGGCGTACAGATCGAGGTCCGAGATCGACGCCGACGGCGATGCCGAGGAGGAGCTGCTCGAGGGAGCGGTCGACGCACCCGAGCCGGTCGGCGCGGGCGCGCTGCACGCGGCGAGCAGGAGCGCCGCCACTGCCAGCATCCCGGCCGTCGTCGAGGACCTCATGCGCACCAGCCTGGCGCACGACCCTCGGCCGGTCCTGGCCGAACCCTGGAGCCTTCCTGGACTCCCGGGACTCGCGTGATCTTGGTCAGTTGCCAGCTACCCGGCCCAAGACGCAAGCAACTGACCAAGATCACGCAGGATCGGCCGCCCTCGTGGGGCACCGAGCGGTGGGTCAGTCGGCGCCGAACTCGAAGGAGGCGCGGTCGAGGGACTCGACCTCGGCGTCCTCGACCGGGTTGTCGGGGCGCTGCGAGATCGCGGGTGCCTCGCCCGGTTCGATCCGGCCGACGAGCTCGGCGTGACCGACGAGCTGGCCCTGCCCGGCGTAGAGCTCGAGCTTGGCGCGGGTGTCGGCGATGTCGAGGTTGCGCATGGTGAGCTGGCCGATGCGGTCCAGCGGGCCGAACGCGGCGTCCTCGGTGCGCTCCATCGAGAGCCGGTCCGGGTGGTAGCTGAGGTTCGGTCCGGCGGTGCGCACGATCGAGTAGTCCTCGCCGCGGCGCAGGCGCAGCGTGACCTCGCCGGTGACGGCGCCGGCGACCCAGCGCTGCAGGCTCTCGCGGAGCATGAGCGACTGCGGGTCGAGCCAGCGGCCCTCGTAGAGCAGGCGGCCGAGGCGGCGGCCCTCGGCGTGGTAGTTCGCGATCGTGTCCTCGTTGTGGATCGCGTTGAGCAGCCGCTCGTACGCCGCGAACAGCAGCGCCATGCCCGGCGCCTCGTAGATGCCGCGGCTCTTCGCCTCGATGATGCGGTTCTCGATCTGGTCGGACATGCCCAGGCCGTGCCGGCCGCCGATCGTGTTGGCCTCGTGGACGAGATCGACCTGCGACGCGAACGTCGCGCCGTTGATCGCGACCGGGCGGCCCTGCTCGAAGCGGATCGTGACGTCCTCGGTCTCGATGACGACCGACGGGTCCCAGAACTTCACGCCCATGATCGGCTCGACGACCTCGATCGACTCGTCGAGGTGCTCGAGGGTCTTGGCCTCGTGGGTGGCGCCCCAGATGTTGGCGTCGGTGGAGTACGCCTTCTCCTGGCTGTCGCGGTAGGGCAGCGCGCGCTCGACGAGCCACGCCGACATCTCGTGGCGCCCGCCGAGCTCGGAGACGAAGTCGGCGTCGAGCCACGGCTTGTAGATGCGCAGGCTCGGGTTGGCGAGCAGGCCGTAGCGGTAGAAGCGCTCGATGTCGTTGCCCTTGAAGGTCGAGCCGTCGCCCCAGATGTCGACGTCGTCCTCGCGCATCGCGCGCACCAGCAGCGTGCCGGTGACCGCGCGGCCCAGGGGAGTGGTGTTGAAGTACGACCGGCCGCCGGTGCGGATGTGGAACGCCCCGCACATGAGGGCCTGCAGGCCCTCCTCGACGAGCGCCTCCTTGCAGTCGACCAGGCGCGCGAGCTCGGCGCCGTACTGCAGGGCGCGGCCGGGGACCGACTCGATGTCGGGCTCGTCGTACTGCCCGAGGTCTGCGGTGTAGGTGCAGGGAACGGCGCCGTGCTCGCGCATCCAGGCCACCGCCACCGAGGTGTCGAGCCCGCCGGAGAACGCGATGCCGACCCGCTCGCCTGCGGGCAGCTGGGTCAAGACCTTCGACATGCCCGACAGGTTAGGGGGACGGCGTACGCCGGTGCCGGTCGGGCCACGTGCTGAGACACCCTGGCCGCCGCCGCACCCCGCCGCGCCGACTACCCTGAGCACCGTGGCCATCCAGGATCCCCGCGAGGCTCTCGCTGAGCACGACGCGACGCTGACCAGCATCGAGAAGGTGCTCGACGTCCCCTCGATGCGCCAGGAGGTCGAGCAGCTCGAGGTCGAGGCCAGCGCGCCCGACCTCTGGGACGACCAGGCCAAGGCCCAGGTGGTCACGTCCCGGCTGTCCTTCGTGCAGGGCGAGATCGCCCGCGTCACCGGGCTCCGCTCCCGCATCGACGACGTCGGCGTGATGCTCGACCTCGCCGACGAGATGGACGACGACGACACCCGCGCGGAGGCCGCGAACGAGATCGAGTCGCTGGGGCGGTCGATCAGCGAGCTCGAGGTGCGCACGCTGCTCTCCGGCGAGTACGACCAGCGCGAGGCCATCGTCACGATCCGCGCCGAGGCCGGCGGCGTCGACGCCGCGGACTTCGCCGAGATGCTGCTCCGCATGTACACGCGCTACTGCGAGCGCCACAACTACCCGTTCGAGGTCATGGACACCTCCTACGCCGAGGAGGCCGGCATCAAGTCGGCGACGTTCTCGGTGAAGGTGCCCTACGCCTACGGAACGCTCTCGGTCGAGCAGGGCACGCACCGCCTCGTGCGCATCTCGCCGTTCGACAACCAGGGCCGCCGCCAGACGTCGTTCGCCGGCGTCGAGGTGCTCCCGATCGTCGAGCAGACCGACCACATCGAGATCCCCGACGACGAGCTGCGCGTCGACGTCTACCGCTCCAGCGGTCCCGGCGGCCAGGGCGTGAACACCACCGACTCCGCCGTGCGCCTCACCCACCTGCCGACCGGCATCGTCGTCTCCTGCCAGAACGAGCGCTCGCAGATCCAGAACCGCGCGAGCGCGATGATCGTCCTGCAGTCCAAGCTCCTCGAGCGCGCGCGCCAGGAGGAGCAGGCGAGGATGAACGCCCTCAAGGGCGACTCGTCGGGCTCGTGGGGCAACCAGATGCGGTCCTACGTCCTGCACCCGTACCAGATGGTCAAGGACCTGCGGACCGAGGTCGAGACCGGCAACACCGCCGCGGTGCTCGACGGCGAGATCGACGACTTCATCGAGGCCGGCATCCGCTGGCGCCGCACCGGCGGCGAGTAAGCCTCCGGCGGCCCCGCCGCCACCCCTCACCACGTCACTGCCCGAACGCACGGAGAACGCCCGAGAACCCGTGCGTCCGACCAGTGACGTCGCGGGGTGGTGGCTGAGGGTGAGGGATCGGCCACGGTGCGCGTTTCTGGATCGGTTCCGGAAAGAGCGCGCCGGGCACGTCCGGAGGGGCTGCGACGTCGGTCACGGCGTACGGCGGCGCGCCGGGCGCACGGTGGTGCGGTGGCCGGGAGCGCCGTCGGCCGCACGTAGACTCGACCGACGCCGGGTGCCCCGCAGCCGCGCGACCGACCACCCCGCCCCCGTCCCCGCCCGAGGAGAGCCGCCCCCGTGATCCGGTTCGACAACGTCACCAAGCTCTACGCGAGCCAGACGCGACCGGCGCTGGACGACGTCTCGGTGGAGATCGAGAAGGGCGAGTTCGTCTTCCTCGTCGGCGCGTCCGGCTCGGGCAAGTCGACCTTCCTCAAGCTGTGCCTGAAGGAGGAGCGTCCGACGAGCGGCCAGATCCACGTGGCCGGCAAGGACCTCAACCGGCTCTCGCGCTGGAAGGTGCCGGCACTGCGCCGCCAGGTCGGCACGGTGTTCCAGGACTTCCGCCTGCTGCCCAACAAGACGGTGCAGCAGAACGTGGCCTTCGCCCTCGAGGTGATCGGGCGCCCGACCAGCCAGATCAACAAGGTCGTCCCCGAGGTGCTCGACCTCGTCGGCCTCGAGGGCAAGTACGACCGCATGCCCGACGAGCTCTCCGGCGGCGAGCAGCAGCGCGTCGCCGTCGCCCGCGCCTTCGTGAACCGCCCGATGATCCTCATCGCCGACGAGCCCACCGGGAACCTCGACCCGTCGACGAGCGTCGGAATCATGAAGCTGCTCGACCGCATCAACCGGACGGGGACGACCGTGGTCATGGCCACCCACGACGCCGCCATCGTCGACCAGATGCGCAAGCGGGTCATCGAGCTCGAGGGCGGCAAGCTCGTCCGCGACCAGAGCCGCGGCGTCTACGGCTACGCCCGCTAAGAGACCAAGGAACCCGCCTCCCCATGCGTGCGAGTCTCATCCTCAACGAGGTCGGCATCGGCCTGCGTCGCAACCTGACCATGTCGATCGCCCTCGTCATCACCTTCGCGGTGTCCCTCGGTCTGCTCGGCGGTGCGCTGCTCGTGCGCGACCAGGTCGACGTCATGAAGGACTACTGGTACGACAAGGTCCAGGTCTCGATCTTCCTGTGCACCAAGAACTCCGACAGCGCGAGCTGCGCGGGCGGGGCGGTCACGGAGGCGCAGAAGGCGCAGATCAAGGACGACCTCGACACCCTCAAGCCGCTCGTGCAGGACGTGTTCTACGAGTCCAGCGCCGACGCCTACGCGCGGTTCAAGGAGCAGTTCAAGAACTCGCCGATCGCGCAGAACGCCAGCCCTGACGCCCTGCCCGAGTCCTTCCGCGTGAAGCTGTCCGACCCCACGAAGTACGACGTCATCGCGAGCGCCTTCTCCGGCCGCCCGGGCATCGACAACGTGGTCGACCAGCGCAGCCTGCTCGACAAGTTCTTCCAGGTGCTCGGCGGGCTGCAGAAGCTCGCCCTCCTCATCGCCGGCGCGATGATCCTGGTGACGGTCCTGCTCATCGCCAACGCGATGCGCGTCGCGGCGTTCAACCGACGGCGCGAGACCGGCATCATGCGCCTGGTGGGCGCGAGCGACTTCTACATCCAGATGCCGTTCCTGCTCGAGGCCGCGATCGGCGCGATCCTCGGTGCCGGCGTGGCCACTCTCGCGCTCGTGGGGACCAAGGCCGTCCTCATCGACCGCGTGCTGTCGCCGCAGTTCACGATCACGCCGTTCATCGGGTGGGACGCAGTCCTGCGGGCCTCGCTCGTGCTCATGGTGCTCGGCGTCGTGCTCGCCTGCATCACCGCGTTCCTCACGCTGCGCCGCTACCTGCGGGTCTGAGCCGGGCGCCTGCGGCGGCACGCCGAGGCCCGCGCTCCCCTCCCGACAGGGCCCGGATCCCGGGGTACCCTGGATCGACGCCTGGTCCCAGGTGTCACATCCGTCCCACAGGTCACGGGTCGGACGAGCCCCCGCGCGACCGCGCCCGGGCGCGAGAGGGAGGCCCCCGGTGCGACGCGCGCGTGTGCTCACGGCTGCCGTCGCGCTCGCGCTCGTCCTGTCCCCGCTGCCCGCGGCCACCGCTGCCGGCCCGGCCGCGCCGTACGACATCGACAGCAAGGTCTCCGACGCCGCCGACGACCTGGCCGCCGCCAACACCGCTGTCGCCGCCGCGATGCGCCAGCTGCAGGCCGCCCAGACCGGGCTCCCCGCGGCGCAGTCGGCGCTCGCCCGCGCCGACGCCTCGGTCAAGACCGCCCGCGCCGCCGCCGACGCCGCCACGGCGGCCCAGGTCGCGGCGTCCGCCAAGCTCGAGGTCGCCACCCGATCGGTCGAGAAGGCGCAGGACCGCATCACGGTCACCAACGGCGAGATCGGCGACCTGGTCCGCGCGGTCTACGTCCAGGGCCCGTACGCCGAGCTCGCCGCGATCCTCTCCGCGAACACGCCGTCGGACTTCGCCGCCGGGCTCGAGGCCGTGCGCGCGGTGTCGCGGTCGCAGAACCGCGCGCTGTCCGCGCTGCAGGCCGCGAAGGCCGCGCTCGCCCTGGCGCAGGCGCAGGCGCAGGTCGCGCAGGACGCGGCGGCCGCGGCCCAGGCCCGGGCCAGCGCGTCGCTCGCCGCGGCGCCGGCAGCCAGCCATTGCCGCGACAGGCGATCGACGCGCGCCAGATCGTCGCGGGCAAAGGCGTCGTCGCCGAACAGCTCCCACAACAGCGCCATCGCCACGCGGCGCGGCTCGTGGATGGCGGCGTCGCCTCCGGGCAGGCGGAAGGGGCGCAGGTGCGCCGCGCGGGTGAAGCCCCCGGC
>JBGAJT010000101.1:0-10936 GCA_044224785.1 Candidatus Nanopelagicales bacterium
GACACCGACCCCGAGCCCGACACCGACGCAGTCCTTGAGCTGCGCGGCGAGCATGAGCGACTCCGCACCGGTCCGGTACGGCCGGACTACCGTCCGGGTGGTCACGGCGGCGGCAGCACGGGTGACGACCGTCGCGCGCTACAGGACCACCGCGACCACGCTCGCCGTCACGGCGGACGGGCAGGGCCGGGCGGGCCTGGAGTACAGCATCGGTGGCGCGAGCGCCGGCTACCGCGTCGTCGTCGACGTCACCGCGACCTACGGCGGGGCGACGGCACGCTGCCAGACCTCGTTCACGCCGCACTAGGTCGGACGCCCGCCACGTCCCCACCCCGGGTTGCGCCCGGGGCGTGCCGGGGAGCGGACCCGGGCGTGCATGGCCCGGCCGAGGTCGCTGCTTCACTGCGTGCGGAGGTGGCGCATGCGTTCGCTCGACCTGGGTCCGATCACGGTGACGCCGTTGCTCGACAGTGCCATCCGCGTGCCGGGCGACGAGCTGCTCCGCGCGGGCTCGGCGCACTTCCCGGTGCTCGACGGCGTGCGCGGCCTGCGGGCCGAGGACTGGGCGGCGTACCCGGAGCACCTCGAACCCGACGGGCTGTTCCGGATGACCTTCGGCGGCTACCTGGTGCGGACCGCCGACCGCGTGGTGCTGGTCGACGTCGGGGTGGGCCCGCGGCCCTTCGCTCCGCCGGGCATCCCCGCGCCGTACGACGGAGTGCTGCTGGAGTCGCTGCGCGCGCAGGGCCTCTCGCCCGACGACGTCACCGACGTCGTGCTCACGCACCTGCACCTCGACCACATCGGCTGGGTGTCCGACGACGGCGTCCCGGTGTTCCCGCGCGCGACCTACCGGTGCGCGGAGCAGGAGTGGCGGGCTGCCGCACCGCCGCCGGTCGCCGACCTCATGGGCCCTGTCGTCGACCGGCTGGAGACGTGGGACCGCGACGCGACGGTGCTGCCCGGTGTCGACGTCCGGATGGCTCCGGGGCACACGCCCGGGTCGACGGTGGTCGTGGTCTCGTCGGGGGCGGACCGGGTGTTCCTCGTGGGGGACCTCGCGCACTGCCCGCACGAGCTGCTGTTCCGCGACTGGGCCGGGCTCGGCGACGCGGATCCCGTCCAGGCCGCGGCCTCGCGCGCGGAGGTCGCCGAGGAGGTCGAGCGCGAGGGCGCGTGGGTGGGCTCGACCCACTTCACGGGTCTCGCCGTCGGCCGCATCACCGGCACGGAGACCGGGCGCCGCTTCACCTACGACGTCGTGCACGACGCGCCGTGCGCCGAGAGCGACGGCGTGCACCGCGGCTAGCGACGACGCGCTGATCCGCTCGGTTGCGGTGCCGGACGTGACAGATCGCGCCGCACGGTGATCGCGTCGGTGCGAGGGGTAGTAGTCGCGGTTGCCTCGGCACGTCGCGCGGGCCGCCCCGTCTCCCGCGGCTACGTTCGGCGCACCGCTGCGGACGACCCGCAGCACGACCCGTGCGAGGTGCGCGTGCTGGCATCGACCCCGTTGCGGATCGCCGCGGTGATGGCTCTCGCCGTCGCGTCGGCGGTGTCCTCGGTCGTCGTCCCTTCGTCGCTCGGGCGCTCGTCGGCGTCGGCGGCCACGACGGATCCGGTGCTCGCGGCCGTCGGCGACATCTCCTGCGCCGGAGGCTCCAAGACGACCTCGACGACCTGCCAGCAGGTGGCGACGGCGACGCTGGCGAAGGCGAGCGACATCACCGCGGTGCAGACGCTGGGCGACAACCAGTACTACGACGGTACCGCTGCGCAGTTCGCCGGCGGCTACGCGAAGTCGTGGGGCGCGGTGAAGGCCAAGACGCATCCCGCTGCCGGGAACCACGAGTACAACACCCCGGGCGCGACGGGCTACTACGGCTACTTCGGTTCTGCCGCAGGCGATCCCGCGCGCGGCTACTACAGCTACGACCTCGGCGCCTGGCACATCGTCGTGCTCAACTCCGAGATCGCGTTCGGCTCGGGCTCGACCCAGGACACGTGGTTCCGCAACGACCTCGCGTCGCACCCGGCGCGGTGCACGGCCGCGGTGTGGCACGAGCCGTTGTTCTCCAGCCGTGGTGGCGACGCCGCGCGCCTGCGGCTGTTCACCGTCGCCTACAACGGCGGTGTCGACGTCGTGCTCAACGGCCACCAGCACGACTACGAGCGGTTCGCGCCGCTCGCGCCGTCCGGCTCGGTCGACTCGGCCAAGGGCGTGCGCGAGTTCGTCGTCGGGACCGGCGGCTACAGCGTCTGGGGGTCGGGCACGCCGCTGTCCTCCTCGCGTGCGCGCGGCTCGGCCTTCGGGATCCTCAAGCTCACCCTGCACGCGTCGTCGTACGATTGGCGGTTCGTGCCCAGCGCGGGGTCGACCTACAGCGACTCGGGCACCGGCACCTGCCACTGAGCCACGGCGTACGGCGTCACCCGTCGACGCGGGCGGCGAGGTCGAGCAGGTCGGCGGCGCAGCGGTCCGGCAGCTGCGCGTGCAGGTCGTGGTGCGCGCCGACGTACCACCGCACGTCGGCGTCGGGGAGGAGCTCGAGCGCGACGGTCACGGGGGTCGACGACGTCGGAACCTCGTCGACGGCCGGCATGAGGAGCGCCGGCGCCGTGACACGCGCGTAGAGCGGGCGCGGGTCGTCGAGCCAGAGCGAGTGCACGATGCTGCGGTGGTGCTCGCGCGACAGGTGCGGGCGGACCATGCCGTCGGGCAGGTCGGCGAAGTTGGCGAGCATCGCGGCGCGGCCCTCCGCGGGCCAGTCGCTGTTCCAGCCCGCCGCGCGCTCCTCGAGCTCGGCGCGCGTCCAGCCCGCGAACACCGGCGGTTCCAGCTGCGCCCAGCACTCGTCGAACGTCGGGAAGCGGTCGGCGAGGTGGATCCAGCCGCCGTCGACGAGGGCGACCGCCGCGACGCTCCCGTGGACCGCGGCCAGCGTCAGTGCGACGTTGCCGCCCCACGACTGCCCCGCGACGACGGGTGCGCGGTCGCCGGTCCAGCCGCGCACCGCGATGAGCTCCGCGAGATCGGACGCGGCCGTCGCGGTGTCGTAGCCCGAGGCCGGCTCCTCCGAGAGGCCGTGCCCGCGCTGGTCGACCGCCACGACCTCGTGACCGGCCGCCGCGAGACGCCGTGCGACGCCGTCCCACAGCCGCGCGTTGGACGACAGCCCGTGCACGAGCAGGAACGGGCGCAACGGGCCGGGGGCCTCGCGCACGGCCATGCGGAAGCCGGCGAGCGCGACGTCGGCGTCGACGAGGGGAGGGAGCTCGCGCGTCGCGGCGCCGTCGGACTGCTCGGTCATGCGCCCAGCGTCGCACGCGCGCCGCGGCAGAACCGGGGTTCGTCGTCGGTCGACGTCGGCCGTCCGGAAGGATGACGACCATGACGTTGCTCCGCGGTGTGCTGGCTGCGTCGCCACGGACGCTCGTCGACATCCTGCGGCGCACCGCTGCCGACCATCCCGACGAGCCCGCGCTCGACAACGGCGCGCAGGTGCTGACCTACGAGGAGTTCCTCGAGGCGGCGGAGGAGGTGGCCGACGACCTCCGCGCCGCCGGCGTCGGTCCCGGCGACCATGTCGGCGTCCGCATCCGGTCGGGCACCGTCGACCTCTACGTCGCGATCGCCGGCACGCTCCTCGCGGGGGCGGCGTACGTGCCGGTCGACGCCGACGACCCCGACGAGCGGGCGCGCACCGTCTTCCGCGAGGCGGCTGTCGCAGCCGTGCTGACCGACGACCTCGAGCTGACCGTGCGCCGCCCCCGGCCGCCGCGCGAGGACGACGCCGGCCCGACGACGAGCGACACGGCGTGGGTCATCTTCACCTCCGGGTCGACCGGTGCGCCCAAGGGCGTCGCGGTGTCGCACCGCAGCGCGGCCGCGTTCGTCGATGCGGAGTCGCGGATGTTCCTGCAGGACGAGCCGATCGGACCGGGCGACCGTGTGATGGCCGGCCTCTCGGTCGCGTTCGACGCCTCGTGCGAGGAGATGTGGCTCGCCTGGCGCTACGGCGCGTGCCTGGTGCCCGCCCCCCGGTCGCTCGTCCGCAGCGGCATGGAGCTCGGCCCCTGGCTGGTGGCCAACGACCTCACCGTCGTCTCCACCGTCCCGACCCTCGTCGCGCTCTGGCCCGCCGAGGCGCTGGCCGCGGTGCGGCTGCTCATCCTCGGGGGCGAGGCCTGCCCGCCCGAGCTCGCCGCCCGGCTCGTGGCGGACGGCCGCGAGGTCTGGAACACCTACGGCCCCACCGAGGCCACGGTCGTGGCCTGCGGCGCGCGCCTCACCGATGAGCCGCCCGTGCGCATCGGGCTCCCGCTCGACGGCTGGGACCTCGCGGTCGTCGACGAGGTCGGCGAGCAGGTCGCACCCGGCAGCAGCGGCGAGCTGATCATCGGCGGGGTAGGGCTGGCGCGCTACCTCGACCCCGCGAAGGACGCGGAGAAGTACGCGCCGATGCCGACCCTCGGCTGGGAGCGGGCCTACCGCAGCGGCGATCTCGTGCGCTACGAGGAGGAGGGGCTGCTCTTCCTCGGACGTGCCGACGACCAGGTGAAGGTGGGCGGCCGGCGCATCGAGCTCGGCGAGATCGACAGCGCGCTGCTGGCCCTCCCCGGGGTGACTGGTGCGGCCGCCGCCGTGCGGCGCACGAGCTCGGGCAACGCGCTGCTCGTCGGCTACGTCGCCACCTCCGCGGACTTCGACCCGGTCGCCGCCGTCGCGACGCTGCGGGGCACGCTGCCCGCGGCACTGGTGCCGCGCATCGCGCAGGTCGACTCGTTGCCGACCCGGACCTCCGGGAAGATCGACCGCGACGCGCTGCCGTGGCCGCTGCCCGCCCTCGACACCGTGGAGTCGGCGCACCTCGAGGGCACGGCCGGCCAGCTGCAGCTGATCTGGGCCGACATCCTCGGGACGTCGGCGTCGTCCCTCGACGACGACTTCTTCGACCTGGGCGGCGGGAGCCTCGCGGCGGCGCAGCTCGTGTCGCGCCTGCGCGCGACGTACCCCGAGGTCACCGTCGCCGATGTCTACGACCATCCCCGCATCGGCGCGATGGCCACTGCGCTCGACGAGCTCGCGGCCCCTGCGGCGTACGTCGACCGCACCGTGCGCCCGGTGTCGCGCATCTCGCAGGGTGCGCAGGTGCTGCTGTCGCTCCTGCTGCGCACCGTCACCGGCCTGCGATGGCTCACGTGGACGGCGCTGGGCTGCACGGCGATCAGCGCTGTCTTCGGGATCACCTGGCTGCCCACGGCTCCGTGGGCCGCGGTGGTCGTCGCGTGGCTGCTCCTCGTGTCGCCGCCCGGGCGGATGCTGCTCTCCGCCGGTGCCGCGCGCCTGATCCTCGCGGGCGTCGGCAGCGGCACGTATCCGCGCGGCGGCTCGGTCCACCTGCGCGTGTGGCTGGCCGAGCGGCTCGCCGACGAGATCGGCGCCGGCAACCTCGCCGGTGCGCCGCTGATGCGCCTCTACGCCCGGCTGCTCGGCGCGCGCGTCGGCAAGCACGTCGACCTCCACTCGGTGCCACCTGTCACGGGCCACCTCGTGCTCGGCGACGGGTGCTCGGTCGAGCCCGAGGTCGACCTCACCGGCCACTGGCTCGACGGCGACCTGCTGCGCGTCGGCTCCGTCGAGATCGGCGCCGACGCGCGCATCGGTGCACGCAGCACGCTCGCGCCCGGCTCGGTCGTCGGTGCGTCCGCCGAGATCGCGCCCGGCTCCGCCGTCTTCGGTGAGGTGCCGGCCGGCCAGCTGTGGTCCGGCGCGCCCGCTCACCCGCGCAAGGCGGCCCGGGGCCCCTGGGACGAGCGGCCGAGCAACCGCCCCGTGTGGGTGATCGCCTACGCCGCCGTGGCGCTGCTCATCGCGTCGCTGCCCGGCATCGCCGTCCTCGCGGCCGTGGCCGTCGTCGCGCGGCAGCTGCGGGACTCCGGCTCCCTCGCCACGGCGGCCGCACGCGCCTTCGCCTGGCTGCCACTGGCGACCGTCGTCGGGTTCGTCGTGCTGTCGCTGCTGATCTGGCTCCTCGTGCGGCTGCTGGCGATCGGTCTCGAGCCCGGTGCGCACCCGGTGCACAGCCGCCGCGCGTGGCAGGCGTGGGCGACGCTGCGGGTGCTCGACGAGGCGCGCACGTGGTTGTTCCCGCTCTACTCCAGCTCTCTGACACCGGCGTGGCTGCGCGCGCTCGGCGCACGCATCGGTCCGCGCGTCGAGGCGTCGACCGTGCTCCTGATCCCGAAGCTGACGACGGTGCGCGAGGGAGCGTTCCTCGCCGACGACACGCTGCTCGGCGGGTACGAGCTCGGTGGCGGCTGGCTGCGCGTGGAGCACGTCGAGATCGGCAAGCACGCGTTCGTCGGCAACTCGGGGATGGCGGCCCCGGGGCGCAAGGTGCCCAAGCGCGGCCTGGTCGCGGTGCTCTCCGCCGCGCCGCGGCGGACGAAGGCGAAGTCGGGGACGTCGTGGCTGGGCAGCCCGCCGACCAAGCTGCGGCGGGTCGAGCAGAAGGTCGACACGGGGCGGACGTTCGACCCGCCGACGCGGCTCGTGGTCGCGCGCGCCCTCGTCGAGCTGTGCCGTGCGCTGCCGGTGATGGTCGGTGTCGCCGTCGGGCTCGCCGTCGTGGTGGTGCTGACGGCGCTGGCGTCGGTCTACGGCTGGCTGTGGACCGCAGCGCTGAGCGGGATCGTCGTCATCGCGGCGTCGACGCTCGCCGCTGTCGTCACGACGATCGCGAAGTGGCTGCTCGTCGGCCGGCTGCGCGCCGGGGACCACCCGCTGTGGAGCTCGTTCGTCTGGCGCAACGAGCTCGCCGACACGTTCGTGGAGGCGGTCGCCGCGCCGTGGTTCGCCCGTCCGGCGACCGGCACGCCGATCCTCAACCTCTGGCTGCGGTCGTTGGGCGCGCGCATCGGGCGCGGCGTGTGGTGCGAGACGTACTGGCTGCCGGAGGCCGACCTCATCGACCTGCAGGCCGGATCCACCGTGAACCAGGGCTGCGTCGTGCAGACCCACCTGTTCCACGACCGGGTGCTGAGCATGGACGCCGTCACGCTCCGGCGCGGCGCCACGCTCGGGCCGAACAGCGTCATCCTCCCGGCGGCGACGCTGGGCCGGCATGCGACCGTCGGACCGGTGTCGCTCGTGATGAGAGGTGAGTTCGTGCCCGACAGGACGCGCTGGATCGGCAACCCGATCGGTCCGTGGCAGCAGGTCGAGGGCGACGCATGAAGCGGACCGACTACTTCCCCGACCGCGGCGACCGGTCGTTCGCGGTGTCGCACTACGACCTGACGCTGTCGTACGACGTCGACTCCAACCAGCTGCGCGGCAAGGCGCTGCTCGTCGAGGCGGTCACCGACGTCGCCGCGGCGCTGCTCGTCGAGGCCGTGACCGACGTCGCCGAGATCCGGCTGGACCTCTCGGGGATGCGCGTCACGAAGGTGACGGTCGACGGCGACCGCGCGCGCTTCGCGGTGAAGAGCGAGCACCTCGTCGTCCGCCTCCGCCGCCGGATGAAGGCCGGCGAGTGGTTCCGCATCGTCGTCACGTACGGCGGCACCCCGCGGCCGGTCGGGGAGGGCGACGACGAGTGCGGGTGGGAGGAGCTCGCCGACGGCGTGCTCGTCGCCGGGCAGACCAACGGGTCGCCGACCTGGTTCCCGTGCAACGACCGCCCCGACGACAAGGCCACCTACCGGATCGAGCTCAGCGCTCCGAACGCCTACTACGTCGTGGCCAACGGCGTCTGCACGAGCCGCTGGCGCTCGGCGAGCAGCACCACGTGGGTCTACGAGCAGCGCGAGCCGATGCCGACCTACCTGGCCACCGTGCAGATCGGCCGCTACGTCGCGCACCAGGTCGCCGCATCGGTGCCCATGACGGCGGTGCTCCCGCAACGGCTGCTGCCGCACTACGACTCGGCGTTCGGCGACCAGCCGGCGATGATGGACCTCTTCGTGCGGCTCTTCGGCCGCTACCCGTTCTCGGCATACACGGTCGTCATCACCGAGGACGACCTCGAGATCCCGCTCGAGGCGCAGGGGATGTCGACGTTCGGCGCCAACTTCCTGACCTCGGACTGGGACAACGTGCGCCTGGTCGCGCACGAGCTGTCGCACCAGTGGTTCGGCAACGCCGTGACGGCGTCGAGCTGGAAGGACATCTGGCTGCACGAGGGGTTCGCCTGCTACTGCGAGTGGCTGTGGTCCGAGGAGTCCGGGGGACCCAGCGCCGATGCCCGCGCGCGGGAGCACTGGGCACGGCTGTCGCAGCTGCCGCAGGACCTGCTGCTCGGCGACCCCGGTCCCGACCTGATGTTCGACGACCGCGTCTACAAGCGCGGCGCGCTGCTGCTGCACGCGCTGCGGCTCACGATCGGCGACGACGCGTTCTTCGGGCTGCTCCGCTCGTGGGTGGACCGGCACCGCTACGGCTCGGTGACGACCGCGATGTTCGAGTCGGCCGCGGCGTCGGCGTACGACGTACCCCTGGACGACCTGTTCCGGCACTGGCTGCGCGAGCGGCCGCTCCCGGTTCTGCCCGCCAGCAGCTAGCGCGTCAGAGCTGCGAGCCGCACCGCGCGACCGAGAGGTCGATCGGGGGGGCGGCGGCGGCCGGCAGGCCCGCGACCGCCCGGGCGGGGGGGGGGGGCGCGTGGGGTCGCCACCACACCGGACCCGGTGCGGGGGCCGACGACGCCCAGGCCGCGACGCCGTCGCTGTCGAGCCGGAACGTCGCAGGATCGACGGCGAGGCCGAGCCCGCACGCCTTGAGCAGCGCCTCCTTGCGCGTCCACACCTGCGTGCTCGAGGTGGTGACGGCGAGCGACTCCTCGGGATGGAGCGCGACGCCGTCGAAGCCGGGGAAGTCCGCAGCCCCCGGGGCCTCCACGTCGACACCGACAGGCCCGGCGTCCGTGACCGCCACGACCGAGAAGCGCCCGGCGCGCGAGAGGCTCACGGACGCCGGACGGGGTAGCGCGTCGGTCGCGCGCACCCGCGGACGTCCGTGGTCCGAGCTGCCGCAACGGGGACAGGTGCGCGCGATCTCGATGACCTGGACCGGTACGCCGTGGAACCTCGCGACCTCGCCGCGCAGCAGCTCGTCCGCCGGCACGTGCCCGTGCACGACCACGAGGCGCGACCGCGACGACATCACGCGCTCATCATGGCGCGCGCGGTCACGGCAGCACGCCGGCGACGGTCGCGGTGGCGAGGAGGAGGCTCGCGGTGCGGTAGTCTGGTGCAGACGCCGGTTCATGGGAGCCACTGGGCCCACGGCGGATTCGACTCACCGAAGCGTGCGCACCAGGCGCGCGGCCTCGGGCTTCCGGCTCAGTGACCGGGCGCGGTGCCCCCGAACGGGATGTGCACCAGGTTCCACGCAGCGATGCAGACCGCAGGACGACGTCCCGCACGTGTCCGTCGCGCAGCGCAGAACAGACATGAACGAGAGGCACCATCCATGGGGAACGTCCCCACTCCCACGTCCACCCACGACTTCGCCGACCTCGGCGTTCCCGCGCGACTCGTCGACGCCCTGCGCCTGCAGGGGATCGAGTCCGCGTTCCCGATCCAGGTCAGCACCCTTCCCGACTCGCTGGGCGGTCGCGACGTGCTCGGCCGCGGCCGCACCGGCTCGGGCAAGACGCTCGCCTTCGCGCTGCCGCTCGTCGCGCGCACCGCTGCGGCGTCGTCGCGCACCGCCCCGAAGCGCCCGCGCGCGCTGGTGCTGGTCCCCACCCGCGAGCTCGCCACGCAGGTCCAGGCCGTCATCGCCCCGCTCGCCGACGTCGTCGGCCTGAGCACGATGACGATCTTCGGCGGCGTCGGCCAGCGGCCGCAGGTGACCGCGCTCTCGCGCGGCGTCGACATCGTCATCGCGTGCCCCGGTCGGCTCGAGGACCTCATGCGTCAGGGTCACGTCCGGCTCGACGACGTCGCCATCACCGTCATCGACGAGGCCGACCACATGGCCGACCTCGGCTTCCTGCCGGGGGTACGCCGCATCCTCGACGCCACCGCGCGCGACGGCCAGCGCCTGCTGTTCTCCGCCACGCTCGACAACGGCGTCGACGTCCTCATCAAGCGCTACCTCAGCAACCCGGTGCACCACTCGGTCGACGACGACGCGTGCACCGAGCCCGACATCGAGCACCACGTGCTCACCGTCGCGCCGGCGCAGAAGGCGGTCGTCATCACCGAGCTCGCCTCGGGCCAGGGCCGCTCGGTCCTGTTCACCCGCACCAAGCACTCGGCCAAGAAGCTCGCGCGCGACCTCACGCAGTCCGGCGTGCCCGCGGTCGACCTGCACGGCAACCTCAGCCAGGCCGCGCGCGACCGCAACCTCGGTCGCTTCCGCAGCGGCGAGGTCAAGGTGCTCGTCGCGACCGACGTCGCGGCCCGCGGCATCCACGTCGACGACGTCGCGCTCGTCGTCCACGTCGACCCGCCGACCGAGCACAAGGCGTACACGCACCGCTCCGGCCGCACGGCCCGCGCCGGTGCGAGCGGCGTCGTCGTCACCGTGCAGACCTCGTCGCAGCGCACCGAGGTCGCCGCGATGACCCGCAAGGCGGGCATCCGCCCCGAGATCACCAGCGTGGCCCCCGGTTCCGACGCGGTCCTCGCGCTGACCGGTCCGCGCGCCGAGCACGTCGCCCCCACCGCCGCGCCGGCGCAGCCGCCGGCCCAGGGCGGCCGTCGTCCGCGCACGTCGCAGCCGGGCGGCCGCCGTCAGGGCGGCGCGTCGTCCCAGGGATCGTCGTCGCGCGGCGGTTCCAAGAACGGGTCGTCGTCGCGCGGTGGCTCGTCGAACGGGTCGTCGTCGCGGAGCTCGCGCGGCGGGTCGGCGCGCCAGGGCGGCCAGGCCACGGGCCGCACCCAGTCGGTGTCGGAGTTGTCGAGCTCGGGCCGCCGCGCCCGC
>JBGAJT010000102.1:0-10921 GCA_044224785.1 Candidatus Nanopelagicales bacterium
CACCTTCGTGTGGGCCAGCGTCCTGGGCCTCATCGCCTGCACGCTGTGCGGCATCGCGTTCTCGGTGGTCCCCAAGACCGGCAAGGGCGCGTCGGCCGTCGTCTCGCCGATCGTCCTCGTGCTGCAGTTCACGTCCGGCGTCTTCTTCGTCTTCTCCCAGCTGCCGCACTGGATGCAGGTCTTCGCCAGCTTCTTCCCGCTGAAGTGGCTCACGCAGGCGATGCGCTCGGTCTTCCTCCCCGACTCCGCGCAGTCGCTCGAGGTGGCCGGGAGCTGGGAGCTCCCCGCCTGCGCGGCCGTGCTCCTGGCCTGGACGGTCGGCGGCCTCGTCCTCAGCCTGATCTTCTTCCGCTGGAACAAGCGCGGGCAGGACTGACCCGCACCGGATCGACGAGGATCACGTCATGGCAGCCGACGGCGACACCCGCGACTTCGCCGAGCGCACCGTCGTCGGATGGCACCTGCTGTTCGTCCTGATGATCGTCGTCACGGGCGTGTTCCTGACGGCGGACGGCAACGCGTGGCCGGGTCTGCCGCTGCTCGGCGTCCTCGTGATCGGGTACGTCGTGCTCGCCGGGCCTGGCGTGCGCTGCGGCGACTGGCGCCGGTGGGCCTACGTCGGGCTGGCCATCGTGGTGCTGGGGATCCTCACGTGGATCGACCCGTCCAGCCTGGTGCTCCTGTTCGCGCTCTACCCGCAGTGCTTCCTGCTGCTCGAGCGGCGCGAGTCGATCGTGGCCGTCGTCGCGATGACCGTCATGTGGAACCTCGAGCTGATCGCGATGGACGGGTGGTCGCTGGAGTCGTGGGGCGTCCACTCGGTCACGAGCATCGGCAACATCGTGTTCGCCCTCGTGATCGGCCTGTTCATCGACGGACTGGTGCGCGAGAGCCGGCAGCGCAAGGCGCTGCTCGCCGAGCTGCACGAGGCCCAGGCCGAGCTGTCGGCCGCCGAGCGCGAGGCCGGCGCGCTCGCCGAGCGGGAGCGCCTCGCGCGCGACATCCACGACACCCTCGCGCAGGGCTTCACGAGCATCGTGATGCTGTCGCAGGCGGCGGAGGCGGCCGCGGGCAGCGGGGACACCGACGCGGTCTCGGCGCGCCTGCAGGAGATCCAGCGCACGGCGCGCGAGAACCTCGCCGAGGCCCGCGCCCTCGTCGGAGCGATGTCGCCGCCAGCGCTCGAGGGCGCTGCCCTCCCCGATGCGATCGGCCGGCTCACCTCGCGCACGGACCTCGGCGTACCTGTCGAGCTCCATGTCGTGGGCGACCCGCGGCCGCTGTCGTCGACGAGCGAGGTCGCGGCGCTGCGGGCGACCCAGGAGGCGCTCGCGAACGCCGCGCGCCACTCGGGCGCGCAGCACGTCGAGGTCGTGCTCGGCTACGACGAGGACGGCGCGACGATCACGGTCACCGACGACGGCGCCGGCTTCGACCCGACCGCTCCCCCGACCGGTTACGGGCTCACCGGCCTCGTCGCCCGGGTCGAGGAGGTGGGTGGCCTCGCCGCCGTCGAGTCGACGCCGGGCCGCGGGACGACCGTGAAAGTGAGGGTGCCGTGATCCGCGTGCTGCTCGTCGACGACCACCCGGTCGTGCGGTCCGGTCTGGCCGGGCTGCTCGGCGGGGAGGCCGACATCGAGGTCGTGGGCGAGGCCGACGACGGCGCCCAGGGCGTCGCTCTCGCCGCCGACCTGCGACCCGACCTCGTGCTCATGGACCTGCGGATGCCCGGCATGGACGGTGCCTCGGCGACGTTGGCCATCACGTCCGCCGGCACCGCGAGGGTGCTGGTGCTCACGACGTACGACACCGACGCCGACATCCTGCGCGCCGTCGAGGCGGGTGCGACGGGCTACCTGCTCAAGGACACCCCTCGCGAGCAGCTCGTCGACGCCGTGCGCGCGGCGGCCCGTGGCGAGACGGTGCTCGCACCGCCGCTCGCCGCCAAGCTCATGCGCCAGGTGCGCGGCGGCGACCAGCTCACGCCGCGCGAGCTCGAGGTGCTGCAGCTCGTCGCGCAGGGACGGTCGAACCCGGAGATCGCGCGCGAGCTGTTCATCGGCGAGGCGACCGTGAAGACCCACCTGCTGCACGTCTTCGACAAGCTCGGCGTCGACGACCGCACCCGCGCCGTCACCGTCGCCCTCGAGCGCGGCATCCTCACCACCCCCACCCGCTAGGGCGGCGATCAGGCAGGGATGGGCTCGGTGGAGGGCTCGGGCTGGGTACGGCGGGCGCGGAGGTCGTAGTAGAGCAGGGTGAGGCCGATCGACGCCGCAGGCACGAGGAACGCCGCGATGACGACCGAGATCAGGTCGGACACGAAGAACGGCCAGCCCGTGACGAGCAGGACGACGGCGCCGACCCCGTCGGGCAACGAGAACGCGAGCCACACCAGGAGGCCGCCGACGAGCATCGAGCGGATCCGGTGGCCCTTCGTGAGCTCGGCGCTGCGACGCAGGCCCTTGCGGACGCCCTCGTCCTCGAGCTCGGTCGCCGGCATCGCGACCGCCCAGCGGGCCAGCAGGAGGAGGGCGACCGGCAGCAGCCACCACGTCGTCGCGAGCAGCGTCACCACGACGTAGACACCGATCGCCACGCCCCAGCCGCCGGGGTGCACGAGGACCCGCCGGAACGCCGTGAGCGAGTCGATCTCGGAGCCGTGCGCCATCGCGTCGACGATCTCGACGGTGGTCGCCATCGCCATCGCGACGACGGGCAGGAGCAGGAACGACGTGACCAGCGCGAGCCCGATGCCGAGACCGTTCGTGCCGAAGCCGTCGACGTCGGTGAGGTCCTCGCCGGGGCGTGCGCGCACGAGCAGCCGGTCGAGCGCCAGGTTGAGCGTGACCGTGACGACGATGACGAGGACCGGCACCCAGAACGCCCCGAACCGGCGCGCCATGAGCGACACGGCCGCCGTGGCCATCTGCCCCGCCTTGCGCGGCCGGTCGAGCGTGCCGTCGCCGTCACCGAAGAAGTCGGTGCGCAGGGCGACGCCCACGATCAGCGCGACGAGCCCGAGGACGACGCCGACCACGACCGCGGGCGAGTCGAGGAACTGCACGAACAGCAGCGAGCCCGACTCGGTGAGCGAGCAGAAGCCGGTCGTCGCGGGACCACCGATCGGCGGCAGGTCGACGGCCGACGGACGGCCCTGCTCCTCCTGCCACGTGACCGGGTGCGCCCACTGCGTCTTCGTGCTCGGCCCGGTCGGGCCGTTGTTGAACGACGGCGCCTTCTGCCCCCAACGACCGGTGTAGTCCAGCCACGCGAACTCGCCGGTCGCCTTCTCCGGGAGCACGACGACCGCCGGGTGGACGAGGACGCCCGGGGCCGTCGTGCTGTCGCACCCGAAGCCCGCGGCCGCGCTCTTCCCGAACCACTGCGCCTGCGTGTAGTACGCCGCGTGCGAGCCCTGCCCGGGGTAGACCGCGACGTGGTCGCCGTCCTTGTGCACCTTCGGGTCGGTCCAGAGCGCGACCTCGGAGCCCTCGTGCTGGGCGAAGGCGATGCTCTCCGGCTGCACCTCCAGCGCACCCTCGACGGAGGTGGCGGGGATGACGATCTGGATCATCTCCCAGTCGCCCTCGTGCTTGTCGTTCCAGTCGTTGAAGACCCACCAGAACCAGTACTGCAGCACGACCTTGTCGGGGTGGTCCGGGTCGGTGGTCACCCGGCCGTAGACGGCGGGGTCGCGAGGGCCCTGGTCGAACCACTGCTCGTAGTCGCACCCCGGGCTGAGCGGGTTCCCCGGGAGGTCGAGGTACCAGCCGTCGCCCTTGCCCGCGAGGTCCGCGGCGGTGGGCGACTGGATCGTCACGCCGCTCGGCCCGCGCAGCACGACGTCGCCGCGACCGAGCACCGAGGCCACGGTCGTCGGGAGGTAGGGCTCCCCCTCGCCGCACGCGGTCGCCTGCTCCCGCACGACGACCACCGGCGCGTACTTCTCGAGCAGCTGCTGCTCGGCGGAGGTGCCGGCGTACGCCGGACCCGCGCCCAGCACGAGGGCACCGAGCAGCGCGAGCACGAGCACGCTCAGCGCACGACGCAGCACAGGACCTCCTCGACCGGACCCGCGCAGTCTGCCGCAGCGGGAGCGATCCCACCTCTCCGACCCTGCGTCTCGCTCGGCTCTGTGCTCGGCTCGCGGGTCGGGGCGAGCAGACCGCCGAGCGAGACCGCGATCAGAAGCGGGTCGCGGCCCAGGACTCGCAGCGCCAGGTGCCGTCGGGGGCGCGGACGACCTCGACGACCTCGGTGTTGGCGAGGAAGTTCTGCGAGACGAACGCCGGCGTCAGCTCGGGGCACAGCGCGGTGAGCCCGACGGCGATCGCGCCGCCGTGCGACACCATCGCCACGGTCTGCCCGTCGTGGGCGTCGGCGAGGCCGTCGAGCGCCCGTGCCATGCGCTCGACGATGTGCCGGCCGGTCTCGCCGCCCTCGAAGCCGGAGTCGAGGTCGTCGTGCAGCCACCAGCGCTCGAACACGCCGATCGCGATCGGACCGACGTCCTCGTTGGACCCGCCCTCGTGGACGCCGACGTGCAGCTCCTCGATGCCGACCAGCGTCCGCGGCTCGAGCCCGAGCGCCTCGCCGAGCGCCTGCGCGGTCTCCTGAGCGCGCACCAGCGGCGAGGCGTACAGCGCCGCGACGTCGCGGTCCTTCAGCGCGACGCCGAGGGCCGCCGCCTGCTCCCAGCCGAGCGGCGTCAGCGGGTAGCCCTCGACCGCGCTGGTCCAGATCTGCGGGACGTTGGCCTCGCTCTGGCCGTGCCGGATGACCAGGACCCGCGTCACGCGCTCGCCCCGACCAGCCGCGGCAGGCCCCGCGCCGCGCGCACCTCGTCGAGGACGCGCGCCATGATCGCCGTGGCGTCGTAGTCCTTCGGCGTGAACACCGCTGCGACGCCTAGAGACCGCAGCGTCTCCGCGTCGGTGTCGGGGATGATGCCGCCCACCACCACGGGTACGTCGCCGAGCCCAGCGTCGCGCAGCCCGTCGAGCACCATCGGGACCAGCTCGAGGTGGCTCCCCGACAGGATCGACAGCCCGACGACGTCGACGTCCTCGGCGACCGCCGCCGCGACGATCTGCGCCGGCGTCAGGCGGATCCCCTGGTAGACGACCTCGAAGCCGGCGTCGCGCGCCCGCACGGCTATCTGCTCGGCGCCGTTGCTGTGGCCGTCGAGACCCGGCTTGCCGACGAGCATCCGCAGCTTCGTGCCCAGCTCGGCACCGGTCGCAGCCACCGCCTCGCGCACCGAGGCGAGCTCGGCCGTCGCCGGTGCGACGCCGACGACACCGGCCACGCCCGTGGGCGCGCGGTACTCGCCGAACACCTGGCGCAGCGTTCCGGCCCACTCCCCCGTCGTCACGCCCGCCCTGGCGCACGCGAGCGTGGCGGGCACGAGGTTGTCGGTGCCCGACGCCGCCGCCGCGAGCGCCTCGAGCGCCGCCTCGACCTCGGCCGGGGCGCGGTCGGCGCGCCACTGCTCGAGCCGCGCGACCGCCGCCGCCTCGACCGCGGGGTCGACGGTCTGGATCGCGGTGTCGAGGTTCTCGGTGAGCGGGCTGGGCTCGGTGGAGGTGAACGCGTTGACGCCGACGACGACCTCGTCACCGCTCTCCACGCGCGCCCGGCGAGCCGCGTGCGAGGCGACGAGCTGGCCTTTCATGTAGCCGGACTCGACCGCCGCGACGGCGCCGCCCAGGTCCTGCACGCGCGCGATCTCGGCCTGCGCCTTCTCGACGAGGTCGGCCACCTTCGCCTCGACCACGACCGAACCGGTGAACAGGTCCTCGTAGTCGAGCAGGTCGCTCTCGTAGGCGAGCACCTGCTGGATGCGCAGCGACCACTGCTGGTCCCAGGGCCGCGGCAGGCCGAGAGCCTCGTTCCACGCGGGCAGCTGCACGGCGCGGGCGCGCGCGTCCTTCGACAGCGTGACCGCGAGCATCTCCAGCACGATGCGCTGCACGTTGTTCTCCGGCTGCGCCTCGGTGAGCCCGAGGGAGTTGACCTGCACGCCGTAGCGGAACCGCGCCTGCTTGTCGTCGGTGACGCCGTACCGGTCGCGCACGAGCTCGTCCCAGATGCGCACGAACGCGCGCATCTTGCACATCTCCTCGACGAAGCGGACGCCCGCGTTCACGAAGAACGAGATCCGGGCGACGACCTCGCCCATCCGCTCAGGAGCAACCTGCCCCGAGTCGCGCACCGCGTCGAGCACCGCGATCGCCGTCGACACCGAGTACGCGATCTCCTGCTCGGGCGTCGCACCGGCCTCCTGCAGGTGGTAGCTGCAGATGTTGATCGGGTTCCACTTCGGGACCTCGGTGACCGTCCAGGCGATCATGTCCGTGATCAGTCGCAACGACGGCCCCGGCGGGAACACGTAGGTCCCGCGCGACAGGTACTCCTTGATGATGTCGTTCTGCGTCGTGCCCGACAGCGACGACAGCGGAGCGGCCTGCTCCTCCGCGACCGTCGCGTAGAGGGCGAGCAGCCACATCGCCGTGGCGTTGATGGTCATCGACGTGTTCATCTCGTCGAGCGGGATGCCGTCGAACAGCGCGCGCATGTCGCCGAGGTGCGTCACGGGTACGCCGACCTTGCCGACCTCGCCGCGCGCGAGGAGGTCGTCCGGGTCGTAGCCGGTCTGGGTCGGCAGGTCGAACGCGACCGAGAGGCCGGTCTGCCCCTTCTCGAGGTTGCGCCGGTAGAGCGCGTTGGACTCCGTCGCCGACGAGTGGCCGGCGTACGTCCGCATCAACCAGGGCTTGTCGCGCACGTGGTCCCCCTCGGGTCAGCCGTGCTCGTAGAAGCCGCGGCCGGTCTTGCGGCCCAGGTCGCCCGCGGCGACCATCCGGCGCAGCAGCTCGGGCGGGGAGAACTTCTCGTCCTGGGTGTCCGCGTAGACGTTGCTCGTGGCGTTGCACATGATGTCGACGCCGGTGAGGTCGGCGGTCTCCAGCGGGCCCATGGCATGGCCGAAGCCGAGGCGGCAGGCGACGTCGATGTCCTCGGCGCTCGCGACGCCGGACTCGAGCAGCTTGATCGCCTCGACGGTGAGCGCGGTGATGAGGCGAGTCGTCACGAAGCCGGCGACGTCACGGTTGACGACGATGCACGTCTTGCCGGAGTTCTCCGCGAACTCGCGCGCGCGGGCGAGGGTCTCGTCCGAGGTCTTGAAGCCGCGCACCAGCTCGCACAGCCGCATCATCGGCACGGGCGAGAAGAAGTGCATGCCCACGACCGACTCGGGCCGCTTCGTCACGGCGGCGATCGACGTGATCGGGATGGCCGAGGTGTTCGACGCGAGCACGGCGTCGGGCTTGCAGATCTCGTCGAGCGCGCGGAAGACCTCGGCCTTCACCTCGAGCTTCTCGAACACCGCCTCGACGACGATGTCGGCGTCCTCCGCCGCGCCGAGGTCGGTCGTGGTCGTGATCCGGTCGAGCGCCGCCTCGGCGTCGTCGGCGGCCATCCGGCCCTTCTCGACGAACTTCGCGTACGACGCGCGGATCGCGCCCGTGCCGCGCTCGAGGGCCTCGTCGGTGACGTCGCGGAGCACGACGTCGTAGCCGGCTGCCGCCGCCACCTGCGCGATGCCCGACCCCATGAGACCGGCACCGACGACCGCCACCTGCTGCGCCACGAGATCCTCCGAGATGGTTGCACGTCCTACTTTCTCGGCCTCACCCTACGACCCTGCCTGGCGGACCCGGCGGTCGAGGTCGACCATGGGCCCGTGCAGTTCACGAGCGCCTCGTTCCTCCTCGAGCCGCTGATCGCCTTCGCGGTCGTCGGGCTGTTCGTGCTGCTGCTGCGCTGGACCTACCGCCGCGGCGGCTCGGTGGTCGCCAAGCCCTCGCGACGGGGTGCGGCGGACGCCTACGGGCTGCTCGTGCCGGTCGCCTCCCCCGGCACCTACGCCGAGGGCGAGATCCTGCGCCGCACGCTGGAGGCCGCAGGGGTGAAGGCCAACCTCGCGCAGACTCTCGACGGGCCGCGGGTGATGGTCTTCCCCGACGACGAGCAGAAGGCGCGCGAGGTCCTCGCCCGCTGATCCCTAGGACAGCTGGTTGACCTGCACGCGGGAGACGTCGGCGCCGAGGCGGACGAGGTCGTCGATGAAGCCCTCGTAGCCGCGGTCGACGTGGTGCGGCTCGTAGACCGTGGTCGTGCCGTCGGCGACGAGGCCGGCGAGGACGAGCCCGGCGCCCGCGCGGATGTCAGCGGCCTCGACCGGTGCGCCGGAGAGCCGCTCCTTGCCGCGCACGAACGCGTGATGGCCGTCGGTGCGGACGTCGGCACCGAGACGCACCATCTCGTTGACGAAGCGGAACCGTGCCTCGAACAGGTTCTCGGTGACCATCGCCGCGCCGCGCGCGATCGAGTTCAGCGCGATGAACTGCGGCTGCAGGTCGGTCGGGAAGCCCGGGTAGGGCAGCGTGACGACGTCGACGGCGCGCGGCCGGTCGCTGCAGCGCACGCGCACGCCGTCGGCAAGCTCGTCGACCGTGGCGCCGGTGCTCACCAGCTTGTCGAGCGCGATCTCGAGGTGGTCGGCGCGCGCCCGCTGGATGGTGATGTCGCCGCGCGTCATCACCGCGGCCACCGCCCAGGTGCCGGCCACCAGCCGGTCGGGCACCGTCGTGTGCTCCACCGGCGAGAGCGAGTCGACGCCCTCGATGGTGAGCGTCGACGTGCCGATGCCGTCGATCTGCGCGCCCATCGCCACGAGCAGGTGGCAGATGTCGCAGATCTCGGGCTCGCGCGCCGCGTTGTCGATGACGGTCGTGCCCTTGGCGAGCACTGCGGCCATGAGCAGGTTCTCCGTGGCGCCGACGCTCGGGAAGTCCAGCCACACCGACGCTCCGCGCAGCTGGTCGTCGCGCGTGGCGATGAGGTAGCCGTGCTCGGAGCGCACGGTGGCGCCGAGCCGCTCGAGGCCGGCGACGTGCATGTCGAGGCCGCGCGAACCGATGTTGTCGCCGCCGGGCAGCGCGACGTCGGCCTCGCCGCAGCGCGCGAGCAGCGGGCCCAGGACGTTGATCGAGGCGCGCAGCTTGCGCACGAGGTCGTAGTCGGCCTTGTGCGAGGGCACCGCGGGCACCGTGATCGAGACCGACCGCGTCTCGACGTCGTGGACGACGTCGCAGCCCAGGCGCCGCAGCAGCTCGGCCATGTACTCGACGTCGAGGATCGTGGGCACCTCGTGCAGCACGGTGGTGCCCTCGGCCAGCAGCGCCGCGGCCATCAGCTTGAGCACGCTGTTCTTCGCGCCCGTCACCCGGACGTCGCCCGAGAGCCGGGCGCCCCCCACGATCCGGAACGCCTCCACGGGCCGAAGGATAGGCGACCCGCGAGGGGCGACGCGCCGCCCGGCGGGGGGTCCCCGCGGGCCGTAGGCTCGGGGCATGGTCAATCTCACCCGTATCTACACGCGCACCGGCGACGACGGCACCACGGCCCTCGGCGACATGTCCCGGGTGGGCAAGAACGACCTGCGCCTGCAGGCGTACGCCGACACCGACGAGGCCAACTCCTCCCTCGGGGTCGCGCTCGCCCTCGGCGGCCTGTCCGACGACGTCCGGGCCCTGCTCACGCGGATCCAGAACGAGCTCTTCGACGTGGGGGCCGACCTGTGCACCCCGATCGTGCCCGACCCCGAGTTCCCCCCGCTGCGCGTGGAGGCCTCCTACGTCGAGGCCCTCGAGACGGCGTGCGACCGCTACAACGAGGACCTCGCCGCGCTGCGCTCGTTCGTCCTCCCCGGCGGCACGGCCGGCAGCGCCCTGCTCCACGTCTCGCGCACGATCGTGCGTCGCGCCGAGCGCTCCACCTGGGCGGCGCTCGAGGAGCACGGCGACGCGATGAACCCGCTGACCGCGACGTACCTGAACCGGCTCTCCGACCTGCTGTTCATCCTCGCCCGCCACGCCAACCTCGCGGCCGGCGGCGACGTGCTCTGGCAGCCCGGAGCCACCCGCACCTGACGCAGGTCAGCGGGCCTGGGCGGTGCCGCCGAGGACGGTCATGTCCTCGGCGACGGCGGCCATGGTGGCCTGCCACTCCCACGCGGGCATCGGCGGGAGGCAGTCGGTCCAGTCCGAGAGCGACGAGCCGCGCAGCTGCAGGACGCCCTCGGGGCGGGCGAAGAACCAGAGGTGCAGGTGCGCCCCGCCGTCGCCCCAGCGGTTCACGTGCACCCGACCGATGCCGCCGACCGACCGCAGCGCCCGCTCGACCCGCCAGATGAGGAAGCCCATCTCGCGCGCGAGCACCCAGTCGAGGTCCTCGAGGTCGCGGTGGGCGATCGGGCAGAGCAGGACGGCGGGGATGGCCAGCGGCTCGTCGGGCGCGACCAGCTTCCAGCGGTCGTCGTACCAGACGGCGCCCGTGGTCCCCGCGGCGCACGAGCCGCAGTCGACGCCGCCCTCGCCGCGGCGCGGGGGCTCGGGGAGCACCGGCGGTTCGAGCCGCTTCACGAGCAGATCGCCCTCGAAGGGGAAGATCTCCCACTCGGTGACGTCGGGCAGCGGCAGCCGGCCCGAGGGATCGGAAGCCTCCTCGACGCGGCGGTAGAGGGCCTCGGTGCGCGGGTGGACGGTGTCGCTCATACGCCGACCCTACGGACGGGCACCCACCCGGTGCAGGCTCCCTCCGGCCGCCTGGGGAGCAGCGCCGGGCCGGTGCGTCATCCCTGCAGGGACCACACCTCGTCCACGACGCCCGCGGCCTGCTGCTCCCAGGCCTCCGCCCCCACGAGCACGAAGGCGCTCACGGTGAGCGTGTCGCGGCTGCGGACGCAGAGCACCCGGCCGGGGAGGCTCGAGGCCTGCGGGGAGGCACCGGGCGTCAGCGCCGGCAGCACGATGGTGGGCGTGCATCGGACCTCGCCGTAGGTCGTCCAG
>JBGAJT010000103.1:0-10869 GCA_044224785.1 Candidatus Nanopelagicales bacterium
CCGGCCGGCCCGTCGGACGCCTACCCGGTCGCAGCGGCGCAGGTCGACGTCGCCACGAGCGCGACGGACGTCGCGACGGTGACGGTCCCGGCCGGGTCCTTCCTCGTGAGCTGGACCTAGCCCGGAGGCCAGGCGAGCGGGCGACCACCGAGGACGTGCAGGTGCACGTGGAAGACGGTCTGGCCGGCGTCGCGGCCGGTGTTGAGGACGAACCGGTAGCCGTCGGCGAGCCCCTCCGCGTCGGCGACGGCCGCACCTGCGGCGAGCAGCCGGCCCGCGAGCCCGGGGTCGGCGGCGGCGAGCGCCGCGGCGTCGGCATGGTGGTCCCGCGGGACGACGACGACGTGCGTCGGCGCCTGCGGGGAGATGTCGCGGAAGGCGACGACGTCGTCGGTCTCGAGGACGACCGTCGCCGGGATGTCGCCCGCGACGATGGCGCAGAACAGGCAGTCGCTCATGCCCGAACGCTAGTGGACGCGGTCTCCGTCGAGGCGCGCTGTCAGCCGTCCCTCGGCAGCCGTGAGCACCCGTCGACGCGTCAGGCCAGCCCGAGACCCTTCGCGACGCGATCCATGACGACCCAGTCCAGGATCGCGGTGCCCACAGACTTGAACACCGTCGGCGCCGAGCGCGGGGCGTCCTGACGGACCACCGAGCCGACGGCGACGATCCCGTCGGCGGAGATGGCGCCCGCGGCGATGGTCGAACGGCGTCGCCTGCTCCGTGAACAGCGCCGGCATGTCGTCGACCGCGATCACCTCGGCGGCCGCGAGGAGGTCCTCGGGCAGCTCGTGCATCGTCGGCAGGTAGGCCCCGATCGCGTTGACGTGGACGTGGCCCGGACGCAGGTCGGCGAGGGAGAACAGCGCCTCGGTCGAGCGGGTGGCGCAGCAGACGACAGTGGCCTCGTGCAGTGCCGGGTGCCCGTCGCTCGTCGTCCGGATCTCGGTCCCGGGGAGCTCCGCCTTCAGCACGGCGGCGAGCGCGTCTGCGGCCTCGAGGCGCCGCGCGACGATCGTGAGCCGAGCGATCTCGCGGACGGCGGCCACCGAGCGGATCTGGTCCGGCGACTGCGCCCCTGCGCCGAAGAGCACGACGTCGGCGGGTCCGGGGGCGGCGAGCAGGTCGGTGGCGAGTCCCACGACGGCACCGGTGCGCAGGGTCGTGACGGCGATGGCGTCGGCGACGAGCACGTCCGGGGTCGCGGGCGAGTTCCACACGGCGGTGCCCGTGATGGCCGGCTGACGGTCGGGGTTCTGGCTCAGGCACTTGGTGACGGTCACGCCGCTCGCGTTGTCGTGGCACGGCATGATCAGCCCGGCCGTCCTGGAGAAGACGTGCCGCGGCGGCACCTCGAACTCCGCGAGCGACGCCGGCGCCAGCACCCGGCGCAGGTCCTCAATGAGCTCGCCGACAGGCACGAGGCGGCGTACGTCGTCGGCCGACAGCGCGACGATCCCGGGGGTGTCCTGCGACATGGTCTGCTCCAGGGCTCTCGGGTCACGGGTCGTGACTACCCGACGGGTCGAAGGCTACGGCCACGTCCGGTCCTCGACGCGAGCGGCTGCGCACTCAGCGCACGTAGTCGGCGCCGCTGATGTCGATGGTCGTCCCGGTCGAGTGGCGGGACCGGCCCGAGGCCAAGAAGGCGACGACCTCCGCGACATCGGCCGCGGGAGTGATCTCCCGCATCGGCAGCGCCGCTGCTGCGGCCGCCTTGTCGATGCCGGCGGCGATCTCCGTGTCGACCCAGCCGGGCGCGACGGCGTAGGCGAGCACGCCCTGGTGCGCGTAGCCGCGCGCGATGCCTCGGGTGAGCGCGAGGAGCCCGCCCTTCGCGGCGCCGTACGCGAGGTGGTCGGCGTCGTCGCCCCGGTGCGCAGAGCGGCTGGTGATGTTCACGATCGCACCGCCGCCGCGCGGGACGAAGTGCGCGATGGCGCTGCGACAGAGGTCGGCCGGTGCCTGCAGGTTGAGTGCGAGGTTGCGCTGCCAGCCCTCGACCCAGGCGTCGTGCGGCTCCAGGGGTGAGGCCAGCCAGGCGCCGGCGTTGTTCACGAGGACGTCGACGTGCCCGAGGCCGTCGACGGCGTCGGCCCAGACCTGGTCTGCCGCACCGGCTTCGGCGAGGTCGCCCTGGACGAGCACGACGCGGTCGCCGAGCTCGGCCACCAGGGACTCGGCCGCACCGCGGCTGGCGCCGTAGTGCAGGGCGACGTGAGCGCCGTACCCGTGCACGGCCCGTGCGATCGCGGCACCGATCCCCCGCGATGCACCCGTGACGAGGATCCGCCGGCCGGAGAGCACGTCAGCTCACCGCCTGCGCGCCGGTGATCTCCACGACCGAGCCAGTCATGTACGGCGCCTCGTCGGAGGCTAGGAATGCGACGAGCGCAGCCACCTCTTCCGGCTTGCCGAGCCGGCCGTAGGGCACCTTCGCCGCGAGGTCGGAGACCGGGATCCCCTTCGTCGCAAGGTTGGACTCGACCATCGGCGTGAGGATCTCACCGGGGCAGACGACGTTCACCCGCACGCCCGCCGGCGCGTAGTCGCGCGCGAGGTTCTGCGAGAACGCGATCACCGCAGCCTTCGAGACGTTGTAGGCGATGTGTCCCGGCGCCGGGTGCAGGCCCCACTGCGAGCCGGTGTTCACGATCGCCCCGCGACCGGCGTCGACCATCGCGGGCAGGAGCGCGCGGCACAGGTGGTACATCGAGTCGAGGTTCACCGACATCGTCGCGCGCCAGTCGTCGTCGGTGAGGTCGAGCAGCGGCCCGCGCCGGTTGATGCCCGCGTTGTTGACCAGGACGTCGACGAGCCCGCGCTCCTCGAGCACCCGGGAGGCGAACGCCGCGACCTCCGCACCGCTGGCCACGTCGAACACGGCAGCCTCGGCGCTGCCGCCGTCGGCCGCGATCTCCTGCACCGTCGCCTCCGCGGTCGAGGCGACCGCGTCGCAGACGACGACGTGCGCGCCCTCCGACGCGAGGCGGCGCGCGATGGCCGTCCCGATCCCTCCCCCCGCACCCGTGACGACGGCCGTGCGGCCGACGAAGCGCGTCACGACGGCACCGCGACGACCGCCGGCGCCGGCTCGACCAGGCCCAGCGCCTCGGGCACCTCGCGCGCAGCGCCGGCGGGATCGTCGCCGTCGTGCCGCACCGCCATCGCCGCCACCGTGAGCCGGGCGCGCTGCACCGTGCCGTCGTCGGCCGACGGCCGGCGCTGCTCGAGCGCGATGTGGTGGGACTGGTGCCTCTGTAGGTCGGGCATGGCGTTCCTCCGTGATGCAGGAGCGGGCGGTCGGGGGGGGGGTGGTGCTGGCGGTCACCTGGTGCACGTGCCGCAGGGCCCGGGGGTTCAGCAGCGGCAGCAGCAGCGGTGCGCCGGACGGGGCGGACGGGGGGCGTCGTTAGTCTTCGTCGACGCGCTCGACCTGCGCGACGAGGACCGAGGGAGCACCCCGTGGACGAAGCCCCTGCCGCGACCGGCACGATCCGGCTCGGCGTTGTCGGCGTCGGCACGATCGCGGCGCTGCTCGTCGAGGCCATCGTGACCGGCCCGCACGGCGACCGTGTCGAGGTCGTGCTGTCGCCGCGGTCCGAGCACCGCGCGACCGACCTCGCCGACCGGTTCCCGTCGGTGCGCGTCGCGGCCGACAACCAGGCGGTGCTCGACGGCAGCGACGTCGTGATCCTCGCCGTGCTGCCGCCGCAGGTCGCCGAGGTGTGCGCCGAGCTGGCCTTCCGGGCCGACCACGTGGTCGCCAACCTCGCCGCCGGGTGGCCGCCCTCGGTGCTCGCGCCCGTGGTCGCGCCGGCGACGACGCTGTGCCAGCTGATCCCGCTGCCCATGGTGTCGCTGCGCACCGGACCTCTGGTGATGTTCCCCGAGGTCCCGGTCGTCGAGCGGCTGCTCGAGGAGTGCGGCGATCTCGTGCTGCTCGACGACGAGTCGCAGATCATCGCGCTGTCGTGCGCCTCGGCGATCATGTCGTCGTACTTCGAGCTGCAGCGCACGGTCGTCGACTGGCTGGTCTCCACGGGGCTGCCCGAGCAGACGTCGCACGACTACGTGACCTCGCAGCTGCTCGGCCTCGCGACCGAGGGCCGCACCACCGCACCGCAGGACCGCTTCCGCCTGCCGGTCGAGCACGAGACGCCCGGCGGCCTCAACGAGCAGGTGCGTCGCGCGCTCACCGGCACCGGCACCTACGAGACGCTTACCGCGACCCTCGCGCGCATGCACCTCGAGCGCCGGATGCGCGCCGCCACCTGACATCAGACCTCGAGGCCCTTCGGCCAGGTGTCGGTGAGCCGGTAGCCCTGCGGGTAGGGGTCGGTGGGGTCGAGCACGAGAGTCGTGAGATCGGTGATCCACGCCTGTCCCGCGATCGAGGGGACGATCGCTGGTACGCCGCCCACCGTCGCGGTCGACTCGATCCGGCACTCGAACCGCGAGTCGATGATCGACGTGTGCACGAAGTCCTCGCCGACGGCGAGCTCGCCACGCGCGTGCATGACGGCCATGCGCGCCGACGTGCCGGTGCCGCACGGCGAGCGGTCGAGGCGCCCGGGTGAGACGACCACCGTGTTCTTCGCGGTGAGGACGCCGTCGACGTGCTCGGGCGGCAGCGTGAGCTCGCAGATCGTGATGCCGGGGAAGTCCGGGTTCTCGGGGTGCACGGCGTCGAGCTGCTCGGCCGCCGCCATCTTCAGCCGCTCCCCCAGCGAGCAGATGTCGCGGGCCTCGTCGGGCGCGATCGCGAAGCCGAACTGCCGCGCGTCGACGATCACGTAGGCCATGCCGCCCCACGCGACGTCGACCGTGACGGTCCCGAGTCCCTCGACCTCGACCGGTGCGTCGAGGTGGTAGACGAACGCCGGTTGGTTGGTGAACCGGACCTGCGTCACCTTGCCGTCGCGCACCTGGCACTCGACGGGGATGAGACCGGCTGCCGCCTCGAGCACCAGGTGCGTCACCGGCTCGACGGCGTCGAGCATGCCGGTCTCGAGCAGCACCGTGGCCACGCAGATCGTGTTGCTGCCCGACATCACGGG
The DNA here is from genome assembly GCA_044224785.1 of Candidatus Nanopelagicales bacterium. GTDB lineage: Bacteria > Actinomycetota > Actinomycetes > S36-B12 > CAIYMF01 > Longivirga. The sequence continues at coordinate 5,061 of JBGAJT010000103.1, forward strand.
GTACTCGATCGACTCCATGATCACGTAGCCGGCGTCGGCGTCGGGGTGGTTGCTCGGCAGGATGATGTTGGCGTTGCGGGCGACCTGCCCGCGCGGCTCGGACAGGATGAGCTTGCGGATCCAGTCGCGGTGCTCCGCGAGGTAGTTCCGCTTGTCGAACATGGTCTCGCCCGGCACCTGGCCGAACCCGCCGACGACGACGTTGCCGACCTCGCCCTCGGCGTGGACGCCGACGACACGCAGGGACCTGTCGAACCTCACGGCTGCTCCTCGGGTGTCAGTAGCCGACGCGGTAGACCTGGCCGGTCTGGCGACCGAGCGCGGACTTCACGTACGCGCGCGCGGCCTCCGCGACCGGGACGGGCGGGAAGCCCGGGAAGAACGGCCCGTACGCCGGCTCGGACTCCGCGAACATCGTCGGGCTCACGGCGTTGACGCGCAGCCCGCGCGGCAGCTCGATCGCGGCCGACAGCACGAACGAGTGCAGCGCCCCGTTGACCGTGCTCGCCACGGTGCCGGTGGCGATGGGGTCGTCGGCGGTGATGCCGGTGATGAGCGTGAAGCTGCCGCCGTCGCTCACGTGGTCGAGCCCAAGCCGCACCAGCGCGATCTGGCCGAGCAGCTTGTCGGTGATGCCGTCGCGGTACTGCTCGACGCTGAGCTCGGTGAGCGGCGCGAACGGCACGTGCCCTGCGGCGCAGGCGACGGCGTCGACGGTGCCGACCCGCTCGTAGAGCGCCGAGATCGACGCGAGGTCGGTGAGGTCGACCCGCTCGTCGCCGGAGCGCGAGGCGAGGACGAGGTCGTGGCCGGCGAAGGCGTCGGTCACGGCACGACCGAGCTCGCCGCTCGCACCGACGATGAGGACGCGCATGGGTTTCTCCTTCGAGGGACGGGAGGTCCGACCGTACGTGGTGCAGGCCGAGAGGTAGCGGGTGGTGCGGGTGTCGCCGTACGACGTCCTACCTCTCGGGCGGTCAGCCGGCGAGGACTCCGGCGGCGGCGAGGATCGCCGTCAGCCGCTCGCGGTCGGCGGGCAGCAGCGGCTGGACCGGCAGGCGGGCCGGTCCGGCGGAGCGGCCGACGAGCTCGAGCGCGCCCTTGACGCCGGCGACGTAGTCGACCGACTCGAGGAAGTCCGACAGCGCCCACAGGTGCGTCCACTGCTCGCGGGCAGCGACCAGGTCGCCCTTCTCGGCGAGCGTGCTCCAGAACTCGACCGACAGCTCGGGCACGATGCCGGCCATCCCCCAGACGCTGCCCTTGGCGCCCGACGCGATGCCGAAGAAGGTCAGCGTGTCCCAGCCGTTGAACGCGGTGATGCGGTCGGTGTGCTTCACCAGCAGCTCGGCGAGCTTCACCGCGTCGCCGCTCGTGTCCTTGATGTAGTCGAGACCCTCGATGTCGCCCAGCGCCGCGAGCTGCTCGACCGTGAGCGTGGTGCCGGTCGCGCCCGGGACGTTGTAGTAGACGGCCGGGATGGAGATCGAGCTGCACACGTCGGTGAGGAACGCGACGAGCTGCTCCCAGGGCTGACCGCCGTAGAACGGGGGCAGCAGCATGATCGCGTCGGCGCCCGCCGCCTCGGCCGCCTGCGCGAGCGAGATGGCCTCCGAGGTCTTGAGCGATCCCACGCCGGCGACCACCGGGATGCGCCCGGCGACGGCGGTGACGTAGGCAGCCACGACCTGCTCGTACTCGTCGCGCGTCAGCGTCGTGAACTCGCCCGTGGTCCCGGTGCACACGAAGCCGTGCACGCCGGCACCGACCAGCCACTCGGTCTGCGACCTCAGCGTCTCGAGATCGAGCGCGGAGCCGTCCGCGGTGAACGGCGTGGTGACGGCCACGATGATGCCGTGCAGGTCTGCGGTACGTCGGGTGCTCATGGCGGGCCTCTCGGATGTGTCGATCAGAAGCGGGCGGGGTCGAACGGGGCGAGCACCGGGCGGCGCACGCCGTGCAGGACGAGATCGGTGAGGGCGAGCGCGCTGCCCGCCGCGAGGGTGACGCCGAGCATCCCGTGGCCGGTGCTGACGTAGGCGTTGGAGAGACCGGGCAGCGCGCCGATGGCGGCGAGGCCGTCGGGGGTCATCGGCCGCATGCCCGCCTGCGCCACGGGCTGCGTCGTCGGCGGCTGCCAGTGGCGCAGGTAGGTGCCCGGCGCGCGGAGGATCGCGGCGACCCGGCGGTCGTTGACCTTCTCGTCGACGCCGGCGAACTCCATCGTCCCGGCCAGGCGCAGCCGGTCGGAGAAGGGCGTGAGCGCGACCTTCGCGTCGTGCAGGTTCGTCGCGCTGCGCAGCGGCACCGGCGCGACGTCGACGCTGTAGCCCTTGCCCGGGCGGACCGGGAGGCGTGTGCCGAACGTCTTGGAGAGCCCGCCGGTCCAGGCGCCCGTGGCGACGACGTACGCATCGCCCTCGATCCGACCGCCCGTGGTCTCGAGCGCCGTGACGCGGCTGCCGGAGACGACGAGCTCCTCGAGCGCGCAGTGCTCGCGGATGCGCACGCCCATCTCGTCGAGCCGCTTGTGCAGCGCCTGCACGAAGGCGCGCGGATCGAGGTGGCGCTCGTCGGGGAAGTAGATGCCGCCGTATACGGAGTCGGAGAGCTCGGGCTCGTGCACGCGGACGTCGTCGCCGACGAGCACCTGCGGCTCGATGCCGTGCGACCGCACGATGTCGAGGTTGTGCACGTGGTGCTCGAGCAGGTCCTTGCCGGTGAAGGCCATGAGCAGGCCCTCGTGGTGCATCTCGAAGTCCATGCCGTCGGCGCGGTACTGGTCGAGGACCTCGCCGGTCGACTCCGCGAGCGCGAGGTGCGCCGCGAAGCCGGCGCGCTGGTCGGCGTCGTTGCAGTGCCGCCACATGTTGATCATGAAGGCGACGAAGCGCGGCTCGACCGAGGGACGGATGTAGACCGGGCTGTCGGGGCGCAGCATCCACTTCATGGTCTGCGCGACCATCCCGGGACCGGGGACCGGCATCGCCTCCGAGGGGACGAACCAGCCGGCGTTCACGGCGGAGGCACCGAGACCCGTGGCGCGCGCGTCGATGAGCTCGACCTCCGCGCCCTCGCGGGCCAGGTGGTACGCCGTCGTCAGACCGATGATCCCGCCGCCGACCACGACCGTGCGCACGAGCCGCCTCCCGGTGATCGGGCCCGGCAGAACCGGGCCGCGGATTGTCTGACAACCCGTGACAGTAGGGGCAGCCCTCGGCTAGGGTCAAGGGATTGTCCGACAATCTTCCCCGACCGGAGATGAGCGAGTGAGCGCCCAGCCCGACCAGCCGACCCGGACGCCCGCGACCACGCCGGCGCGCGAGGCCGTCGTCGGGTCGATCCGCCGGGCGATCGTCGTCGGCGACCTCAAGCCCGGCGACAAGCTCACCGAGGTACCGCTCGCGGCCTCGCTCGACGTCAGCCGCGCGACCCTGCGCGAGGCGCTCAACCTGCTGGTCCAGGACGGCCTGCTGGTGCAGGAGCCCTACCGCGGCTTCTCGGTGACGTCGCTGTCCCCCGACGCGCTGCGCGACATCGCGGCGACGCGCGTCCCCCTCGACCTCATCGCCGTGAACGCGATCCTCGCCGACAGCAGCGGCCACCGGATCGAGCTGCTGCTCGACGCGTGGGAGCAGTTCGACCGTCGCGCGTTCGACCCCGACCCGCTCGTGCAGCACGAGGCGCACGTCGACTTCCACCACGGCCTGTGGGCGGCGTCGGAGAACTCGATGCTGCTGCGGCTCTGGCCGGTCACCGAGGCGATGTCGACCATCGCCCTCGCGCAGGACCAGGCAGCGCACCACGACCCGGCGCGCGCGCACCGCTACCACCAGCAGCTCGTCGACGCGATCGTCGCGGGCGACCTCGCGCTCATCGAGCAGCGGCTCCGCGAGCACATCGTCGACGCGGCCGAGGAGCTGCTCACCCTCGAGGTCGGAGGCACCGCATGACGTGGGACGACGCGATCGAGCTGCTCGAGGTCCACTGCCAGGGCGAGCTCGGCAAGGTGATCGTCGGCGGCGTGCCGCGCATCCCCGGCGACACCGTGCTCGACCAGATGAACCACCTCAACGCCGGGAACGACGAGCTGCGCCGCTTCGTGACCCTGGAGCCCCGCGCCCACGTCGCGATGTCGGTGAACCTCCTCGTCGAGCCCACCAGGCCCGACGCCGACGCCGGCTTCATCGTGCTGCAGGCCGACCGCGCCCACCCGATGTCGGGCAGCAACTGCATCTGCGTCGTGACGGCGCTTCTCGAGTCTGGCCGCGTGCCGATGAGCGAGCCGGAGTCCGTCGTACGCCTCGACACCGCTGCCGGCCTCATCGTGGCGCGCGCCCGGTGCGAGGACGGCCGCGTGCTGTCGGTGAGCTTCGACAACGTGCCGGCGTGGGTGCACACGCTCGACGCCGAGGTCGCGACGCCGCGGTGGGGCACGGTCCGCGCCGACATCGCCTTCGGCGGCGTGTTCTACGCGCAGGTCGACGTCGACCAGGTGGGTCTCAGCATCGAGCCGGGCAGCGCGCGAGAGCTCGCCGAGGCCGGCCTCGAGCTGCGCCCGCTCGTCAGCGAGCAGGTCGCGGTGAGCCACCCCGACATCCCAGGGCTCGACCAGATCGCCTACGTCATGTGGCGGTCCTACGACGACGACGGCGCGCTGCGCACCTGCACCACGCTGCCGCCCGGCCGGGTCGACCGGTCGCCGTGCGGCACCGGCAGCTCGGCCAACCTCGCGGTCGAGCACGCGCGCGGCCGGCTCACCGTCGGCGACGTCCGGGTGTCGCGGTCGATCATCGGCGGCGAGTTCACCGCCGAGGCCCTGGGCCTCACGACGGTCGGCGCCCGGGCGGCGGTGCTGCCCCGCATCACCGGCCGCGGCTGGGTCTACGGCCGCGAGCAGCTGCGCCGCGACCCGCGCGAGCCGTTCCCCGAGGGCTGGGCGCTGTCGGACACCTGGGGTCCCGCGCTCGACCATCTGGGCTGACCCGCCCGTAGAGTCCGGACGTGGACCTCTCGATCGTGGCGCTGCGCAGCCTCTACGAGATCTCCCAGCGCGGCACGATGACCGCCGCCGCCGAGGCGCTGGGCTACACGCCCGGCGCCGTCTCCCAGCACGTCGCGTCGCTCTCGCGCGCGGTCGGCCGGCCGGTCGTCGTGCAGTCGGGCCGCAGCGTCCGGCTCACCGACGCGGGGCTGATCCTCCTCGAGCACGCGCGTCGGGTGATCGAGTCCGAGGCCGTCGTCGACCGGGAGCGCCTCGTCGCCCAGCACCAGGCCGAGGAGCTGGCCGTCACCCTCGAGGACGATACCGCCCTCGCCGGCCTGGTTCGGGCCGCCTTGCGCCAGCACCACGAGCAGCAGCGGGAACAGCACGTAGAACTGCTCCTCCACCGCCAGCGACCAGAAGTGCAGCAGCGGCGATTCTCGCAAGCCCTCCGACAGGTAGTCGGTGCCCACCTTCCAGAAGCGGATGTTGGCGACGAACAAGCAGGCGGCGATGGCATCGCGAGCGAGCTCGCCCTGCGAGAGGCCGTCGAGCATGAAACGGCCGGCGACGAGAGTGGCCAGCAGCACCACACCCGACGCGGGCAGCAGGCGTCGCGCCCGGCGAGCCCAGAAGTTGGCCAGCGAGACGGTTCCGGTGGTGGCCAGCTCACGCAGCAGCAGTGCGGTGATGAGGTAGCCGGAGAGCACGAAGAAGACGTCGACGCCGACGAAACCTCCCGGCAGCCAGCTGAGCCCGGCGTGGTACCCGACGACGAGCAGGATCGACACCGCGCGCAGCCCGGCGATGTCGGCGCGGTGCGGG
>JBGAJT010000104.1:0-2958 GCA_044224785.1 Candidatus Nanopelagicales bacterium
TGCCGAGGATTCTGCCGTGCCGCCGCGGACCCGCCGAGCAGGCGGTGCGGCGTGCGACGACTACGCCGCCACGCCTACGGCGCTCGCCTCCTCGATCTCGATCAGCCGGCCGGTGACCACGTCGTAGACGAAGCCGTGGATCGGGATGGACGCCGGCACGAGCGGGTGGTTGCGGATCCGCAGCACGTCCTCGACGACGCTCTGCTCGGTGTGCGCGATGGTCAGCCAGTCCACCTCGGAGCCGGCCGGATGCCCCGGACCCTCGCCGACGTCGACGAACCCGTCCTCCCCGAGGTGCGCGGTCTCGAGGCTGCTCGCGAGCAGGTCGGCCATCAGGTCGTTGGTGAAGAACTCCATGCCGCAGTTGGTGTGGTGGACGACGAACCACTCGCGCGTCCCGAGCAGCTTGTAGGAGATGACGAGCGAGCGGATGGCGTCGTCGCTCGCGCGACCGCCGGCGTTGCGGATGACGTGCGCGTCACCCTCGGCGAGCCCGGCGTACTTGGCCGGGTCCAGCCGGGCGTCCATGCAGGTGAGGATGGCGAACTGCCGGGCTGGCGGGAGGGCGAGCTCGGACTTGGCGCCGAACGACGCGGCGTACGCGGCGTTGGCGGAGAGGATCTCGGGCTTGACGGACATGGGTCTGCCTTTCGGGGTCGGATCGGGACTGGTCAGACGGCGGTGTGCGCGATGGTCACCGGCACGGCGGCCTGCAGGGTGTGACCGACGGGCGAGGTGGCGAGGACGTGCGCGTGCAGCGCGTCGACGTCCTCCTGCGGCGCCGACGTCGCGAGGTGGACGACGACGTCGATCTCGTCGAACCCCGCGTGCCCGGGCCGGAGGCCCAGGAACGAGTGCAGGTCGACCGGCCCGGACACGTCGATGCGCAGCGAGTCGACCGCGATGCCGCGGGCTGTGGCGTTGGCGGCGTATCCGACGGCGAGGCAGTTGCCGAGCGCCGCGAGCAGCTGCTCCACGGGGTTCGGCGCCGTGTCGGTCCCGCCCAGCCCGCGCGGCTCGTCCGAGGGCAGCGGGTCGAAGTCGCGGATCGCCGCCTCGGTGCGGAAGCCGCCGAGCCACGTGACCCGTGCCCGCCACTGCGTGGCGGCCTTGTCGGGATCGGCCGTGACGGCCGAGGCGAGTGCGGCGACGGCAGCGATGTCGACGTCGTTGAGGGAGGTGCTGGTGACGGTCATGGGTGTCCTTCGGTGGTGGGAGAACGAGCGGGGACGCGCGGTAGCCGCACCCGGCGATGCCGGGGCGGCGGAGGGCTGGGCCGTGGAGGCTGGGTGCATCCGGACGACGGGGCGGGCAGGTGCTCGCGCGGTCGTGAGAGGTACTACGCCTGAGTCAGGCGGACGTCGACGTCAGCAGCTGACGCGACACAGGGCGCTCGAGGTCCGCATCTGGTCGACGTGCCGACGCACGACGAGGGCGGGGAGGACGCGCATGGGGATGACCCTGCCGCGGCGTCGAGCAGAGGGCAACGCGCGACCGCTGGACGAGACTCCTCCGGCCGGTGCCCGTCAGGTGCGAAGAGTTCGCAGCAGGGTCAGCGCGTGGTCATCTCGGCATCGGCGGTCACCTGGGTGCCGCGCGTGCCGGCGATGATCGCCCGGATGTCGCCGAGCGAGCCGATCGCGGCGCGACGCCCGGGGCCCGACCGCACGAACTGGCAGGCCGCCTCGACCTTGGGGCCCATCGACCCGGCCGGGAACGGCTCGGCCATCAGGGCTTCCGGCGACGCCGTCGCGATGGCGCGCTGCTCGGGCGTGCCCCAGCCGAGGTAGACGGCGTCGGTGTCGGTCGCGATCACCAGCAGGTCGGCGGCGAGGTCCTGCGCGAGCACAGCCGACGAGCGGTCCTTGTCGATCACCGCCTCGACCCCGACGAGCGTGCGCGGGTTGTGGTCGTCCTCGAACTCGAGGCGCTCCTCGCGCAGGTACATCGTGGGGATGCCGCCGCCGCCCGTGCAGATGACGACGACACCGGCGTCGAGCAGCTGCTTGATCGGCCGGATCTCGAAGATGCGCTTGGGCACCGGCGAGGGCACCACGCGCCGCCAGTGCTCGCCGTCCTGGCGCACCGTCCAGCCGCGTTCTGCCGCGATGCGCACCGCGTCGTCGTGGCTGTAGACCGGGCCCACGAACTTGGTGGGGTTCGCCATCGCCGGGTCGTCGGGGTCGACCTCGGTCATGGTGAGGATCGTCGCGATCGGGGTCTCGAAGGGCAGCAGGTTCCCGAGCTCCTGCTCGATGAGGTAGCCGATCATCCCCTCGGTCTGCGCGCCGAGGACGTCGAAGGGGTACGTCGACTCCTCGTCGTACGCCGACGCCTGTAGCGACAGCAGCCCCACCTGCGGACCGTTCCCGTGCGACACGACCAGCTGGTGCTCCAGCGCGACCGGTGCGAGCGCCCGGCACGCCACCCGGACGTTGGCCCGCTGGTTGGCCACCGTCATCGGCTCCCCGCGCTGCGCGAGCGCGTTCCCCCCGAGCGCCACCACGACCCGCACTACGCCCTCCCTGGTCCACCTCCGACCCTGCCACTCCGAGCCTCCCGACGCAGGTCTCCCGGGGGGTCGGTCGCCGCGGAAGCGCTTGGCGCGCTGGGCCTGGGCGGCGAGGTCGTCGTCGGGCGGGTACTCGACGGCCTCGAGGCAGAGACCCTGCGGCGGGGCGACGTCGGCGTCGGGGTCGCGGTCGCGGCCGGCGAGAATGCGCGCGGGCCACTCGACGTCGCGACGGCCGTCGCCCACGGGCAGGAGCGCGCCGACCAGCGAGCGCACCATCGAGTGGCAGAAGGCGTCGGCGCGCACGGTCATCACGGCCAGCCCGCTGCCCGGCTCGCGCGTCCACGCCAGCTCCAGCAGGGTCCGCACGGAGCTCGCGCCGTCGCGGCGGCGGCAGAAGGCGGCGAAGTCGTGCTCGCCGAGCAGGCGCGAGGCGGCCGCGTCCA
>JBGAJT010000104.1:2968-10677 GCA_044224785.1 Candidatus Nanopelagicales bacterium
CCAGCGGCGCCCCGCCGCGGCCGGGGTGCCAGACCACGTGCGAGCGGGTCAGCGGGTCGGCCCCGCCCGGGCGGTCGGACACCCGGTAGGTGTAGGTGCGCGACCGCGCCGACCAGCGCGCGTCGAACCCCTCGGGCGCCGGCGCGGCGGCGTGGACCCGCACGTCGTCGGGCAGCAGCCCCGCCAGCCGACGGACCAGGCGTCGCGGTTCGGCGGCCTCGTACGCCGCGAGCGGGACGTCGGCGTGCGCGACCTGACCGCGCGCGTGGACCCCGGCGTCGGTGCGCCCGGCGCACACCAGCCGGAGCGGCTGTGCGGCCCTCAGCGCCGTCGTGAGGGCCGCCTCGACCTCCCCCTGCACCGTGCGCAGGTCGCGCTGGCGCGCCCAGCCGTGGAAGGCGGTCCCGTCGTAGGCGATGTCGAGCCGCAGCCGCACCTGAGGCTCGACCGCGACCTCCTCGGCCCCGGGCTCGGCGACGTCGGCGCCCGCCCCCGCGATGGGCTCGGCACTCGGCTCCGGCTCGGTCACGGGCACATCCTCGCGCACAACGGCACGAGCCCGTCGCCTCCGGGGAGGCGACGGGCTCGTGGGTGGTACGGGTGGCGAGGACCTACTTCTCGGTCTCCTCGGCGGCCTCGTCGGCCTCCTCGGACTTCACGGCCGACTCGGCGTCCTCGACGACGTCCTCGACCTTCTCCTCGACCGTCTCGGCCGCGGCCTCGACGTCGTCGACAGCGTCCTCGACGACGTCCTCGGTCTTCTCGACGGCCTCGTCGGCGACCTCGTTGGCCTTCGCGGCAGCAGCCACGGTGCCGTCGGTCTCGGCCTTCTTGGCCTTCTCCTTGGCCGCGCGCTTGGCAGCGCCCTCGGCCTCGGCGACGACCTGCTCCGCGAGCGGCTCGACGAGCTCGATCACGGCCATGGGGGCGTTGTCGCCCTTGCGGGGGCCGATCTTGGTGATGCGGGTGTAGCCGCCGGGGCGGCCGGCGTACGACGGCGCGATCTCGGTGAAGAGCTCGTGCACGACGCCCTTGTCACGGACGACCGTGAGCACGCGACGGCGCGCGTGCAGGTCGCCGCGCTTGGCCAGCGTGATGAGGCGCTCCGCGAGCGGGCGCAGGCGCTTGGCCTTGGCCTCGGTCGTGGTGATCTTGCCGTGCTCGAACAGCGCCGTGGCGAGGTTCGCGAGCATGAGGCGCTCGTGGGCCGGGCTACCGCCGAGACGGGCACCCTTGGTGGGGGTAGGCATCAGTTCTCCTGTGTCGGGTCTCGAGTCGAGTCAGCTCGTCAGAGCTGCTCGTCCTCGGCGTAGCCCTGGTCGTCGTCGTCGTAGAAGCTCACGGCGGTCGTGGGGTCGAACCCGGGCGGGCTGTCCTTGAGCGCCAGGCCCAGGGTCGCGAGCTTGGCCTTGACCTCGTCGATCGACTTCGAGCCGAAGTTGCGGATGTCGAGCAGGTCGGCCTCGGAGCGGCCGATGAGCTCACCCACGGTGTGGATGCCCTCGCGCTTGAGGCAGTTGTACGAGCGCACCGTCAGGTCGAGGGACTCGATCGGCGTCGAGAGCTGCTCGGCGACGAACGCGTCGGCGGGCGACGGGCCGATGTCGATGCCCTCGGCGTCGACGTTGAGCTCGCGGGCCAGGCCGAAGAGCTCGACCAGCGTCTTGCCGGCCGAGGCGACGGCGTCGCGCGGGGCCATCGACTGCTTGGTCTCGACGTCGATCACCAGGCGGTCGAAGTCGGTGCGCTGCTCGACACGGGTCGCCTCGACCTTGTACGAGACCTTGAGCACCGGCGAGTAGATCGAGTCGACCGGGATGCGGCCGATCTCCTGGCCGGGCTGCTTGTTGAGCTCGGCGTTGACGTAGCCGCGGCCGCGCTCGACCACCAGCTCCATCTCGAGCTTGCCCTTGCCGTTGAGCGTGGCGATGTGCAGGTCGGGGTTGTGGACCTCGACGCCGGCCGGCGGGGCGATGTCGGCGGCCGTCACGGCGCCGGGGCCCTGCTTGCGCAGGTACATCACGACCGGCTCGTCGTGCTCCGAGGAGACCACGAGCTGCTTGATGTTGAGGATGAGCTCGGTCACGTCCTCCTTGACGCCCGGCACGGTGGTGAACTCGTGCAGGACGCCGTCGATGCGGATGCTGGTGACAGCCGCGCCGGGGATGGACGACAGCAGGGTGCGGCGCACCGAGTTGCCGAGGGTGTAGCCGAAACCGGGCTCGAGCGGCTCCATGATGAAGCGCGAGCGGAACTCCGAGACCGGCTCCTCGACGAGGGTCGGCCGCTGGGCGATCAGCACGTTCGTGTCCTTCCGTGGCGCCCGCTATTTGACGCCGGATGGTGGGCTGGCTGGGGCAGTGCGGTGCACCGGGTCCCGCGCGAGCGGGACCCGGCACCGGGGGTCACTTCGAGTAGAGCTCGACGATCAGCTGCTCCTGCACCTGCGTGTCGATGGCACCACGCTCGGGCAGGGAGTGGACGAGCACGCGCATCCGCGACGGGATGACCTCGAGCCACGCGGGGACGGGGCGCTCGCCGAGCTCGGCGTGGGCGACCACGAACGGCGTCAGCTCACGGCTGGCCTGGCGGACCTCGACGATGTCGTTGGCCGAGACGCGGTACGACGGGATGTCGACCTTCACGCCGTTGACCGTGATGTGACCGTGGCGCACCAGCTGGCGGGCCATGTCGCGGCTCTTGGCGAAGCCGGCGCGGTACACGACGTTGTCCAGGCGCGACTCGAGGATGCGGAGCAGGTTCTCACCCGTCTTGCCCGACTTGCGCTGGGCCTCCTCGTAGTAGCCGCGGAACTGCTTCTCGAGCACGCCGTAGATGCGCGCGCACTTCTGCTTCTCGCGCATCTGGAGCAGGTACTCGCTGTCCTTGGTCCGACCGCGGCCGTGCTGGCCGGGCGGGTAGGGACGGTTCTCGATGGGGCACTTGGGGGACTCGCACTTGGCGCCCTTGAGGAAGAGCTTGGTCTTCTCGCGGCGGCAGCGCTTGCAGTCCGGTCCGGTGTAACGGGCCATGATCGGAAAGTCTCTCTTCTCGGCGTCAGACGCGGCGGCGCTTGGGCGGGCGGCAGCCGTTGTGCGGGCTCGGGGTCACGTCCTGGATGGTGCCGACCTCGAGGCCGGTCGCCTGCAGGGAGCGGATCGCGGTCTCGCGGCCCGAACCCGGGCCCTTCACGAAGACGTCGACCTTCTTCATGCCGTGCTCCATCGCACGACGCGCAGCGGCCTCGGCGGCGAGCTGGGCGGCGAAGGGCGTGCTCTTGCGCGAGCCCTTGAAACCGACCTGGCCCGAGGAGGCCCACGAGATCACCGCACCGGTCGGGTCGGTGATGGAGACGATCGTGTTGTTGAACGTGCTCTTGATGTGCGCGTGGCCATGGGCCACGTTCTTCTTCTCCTTGCGGCGCACCTTCTTGGCGCCGGCAGCCGTACGGCTCTTGGGAGGCATCGACTATCCGTTCTGGTTGAGGTCATCGGCCCTGATCCACCCCGGTGGGGGCAGGACCGTCGGGCTACTACTTCTTGCCGGCCTTCTTCTTGCCGGCCACGGTTTTCTTCGGGCCCTTGCGGGTGCGCGCGTTGGTCTGGGTGCGCTGACCGCGCACGGGCAGACCGCGGCGGTGACGGAGGCCCTGGTAGCAGCCGATCTCGACCTTGCGACGGATGTCGGCGGCAACCTCACGACGGAGGTCGCCCTCGGTCTTGTAGTTGGCCTCGATGAAGTCGCGCAGCTTGATCAGGTCCTCGTCGGAGAGGTCCTTGGCGCGCAGGTCCGGGCTGATGCCGGTCTCCTGCAGCGTCGCAGCCGCGCGGGTCTTGCCGATGCCGTAGATGTACGTGAGCGCAACCTCGAGCCGCTTCTCGCGGGGGAGGTCGACGCCGACGAGACGTGCCATCGGGCGGTTCTCTTCTCTGTTCGTCCGGAGGTGTCTGGAGCGGCACCGGTCCCACCGCCCTCGGTGGGTCCCCGGCCTCCGGGCCGGGGGTGGCGTCCCGCACGCGGCACGTGGGCTGCGCGGGGGTCGGGTGTCGCTTCTGGCCGTCAGCCGGCCTGTGCCGGTGACGTGCGATCTGGCGATTCAGTTGGGGGTGGTGCTGCGATCAGCCCTGGCGCTGCTTGTGGCGCGGGTTCTCGCAGATCACCATGACCCGGCCGTGACGGCGGATCACCTTGCACTTGTCGCAGATCTTCTTGACGCTCGGGTTGACCTTCATCGTTCTCTCCACGGGTGCTCGGCCAGGCGGCTCGCGCCCGTGCGACTAGATGGTGGACAGGGGTGATCGTGCGGTTGCGCCGGCAGGGCCGGTGCTCGCCGCGCGACCGTCACTTGTAGCGGTAGACGATCCGGCCCCGGGTGAGGTCGTAGGGCGAGAGCTCCACGACGACCCGGTCGTCGGGAAGGATCCGGATGTAGTGCATCCGCATCTTCCCGCTGATGTGCGCAAGCACCTTGTGCCCGTTGTCGAGCTCGACCCTGAACATGGCGTTCGGGAGCGACTCGGTGATCGTGCCCTCGAGCTCGATGGCACCGTCCTTCTTGGGCATGTCCTCGCGTTTCGTCCGGTTCGGCTGGGTAGTGTGCTGGTCCACCGGACCGCGCTCCGCCACCGACCAGGACCTGCGGACAGGCCGGGTCAGAGGCGTGACTGGGCGCGACTCGATGAGCCGAGGGTCGAGTCTACGTGAGAAAGCCGCCCGAGCGTTAATCGGCCCGGAGCACCCCCGCAAGCCCGGCATACCGGGCATTCCAGGCGCCGAATACGCGGTGGATCAGGCCCGCGAGGCCGCCGGGGAGGCCACCCCGAGCGCGGCGAACCGGGCGGCTCCGCCGTCCAGCGCGGTGAGCACCCAGGGACCTTCGTCGGTGAGGGCGACGGTGTGCTCCCAGTGGCTAGCGCGGGCGCCGTCGTCGGTCACGACCGTCCAGTCGTCGGAGAGGGTCCGGGTGTGCCGGGAACCGGCGCAGACCATCGGCTCGATCGCCAGGGCCATGCCCGCGACCAGCGCGAGGCCCTTCCCGGGGATGTCGTAGTTCGGGACGTTGGGGTCCATGTGCATCCGGGTGCCGATGCCGTGCCCGACGTACTCCTCGACGATGCCGTACGCCGCACCCCCGGGCGCGGACCGGACCGAGGCCTCCACGGCCCGGCCGATGTCGTTGAGCCGGCCGCCCACGCGGGCCGCGGCGAGGCCGGCCCACATAGCCGCCTCGGTGACCCGGGAGAGCTCGGCGTCGGCGGCCGACACCTCCCCCACGGGCACCGTGATCGCGGCGTCGCCGTGCCAGCCCTCGAGGATCGCGCCGCAGTCGATCGAGATCTGGTCGCCCTCGCGCAGCACCCGGCCGCCGGGGATGCCGTGCACGACCTCCTCGTTCACGGAGGCGCAGATGTGGCCGGGGAAGCCGTGGTAGCCCAGGAACGAGGGCACCGCGCCCTCGTCGCGGATGGACTCCTCGGCGATCTTGTCGAGGTCGAGGGTGGTGATGCCGGGGGCGACGGCCTCGCGCAGGCGCTCGAGGGTGCGGCCGACGACGAGCCCGGCACCGCGCATGAGCGCGATCTGCTCGGGCGTCTTGATCTCGACGCGGTCCTTGCGGCGGAACATGCGACCGGCGGTCAGATGCCGAGGGCGGCGAAGATCCGGCCGCTGACCTCGTCGACGGATCCCATGCCGTCGACCTTGGTGAGCAGGCCCTGGTCGGCATAGGCGGCGACGAGGGGCGCGGTCTCCCGGGCGAAGAGCTCCTGGCGATGCCGGATGACCTCCTCGCTGTCGTCGGTGCGGCCGCCGGCGCCGGCGCGCTTCACCAGCCGGTCGACGACCTCCTCGAGGTCGACGGTGAGCTCGATGACGTGGTCGAGCTCGAGGTGCTGCTCGGCGAGCATCGCGGCGAGCTCGGCGACCTGGGCGACCGTGCGCGGGTAGCCGTCGAGCAGGAAGCCCGGCGCGGTGTCGGGCTGGGCGAGGCGGTCGCGCACCATCGCGTTGGTGACGGAGTCGGGGACGTACTCGCCGGCGTCCATGTACTTCTGGGCCTCCTGGCCCAGCGGGGTGCCGCCCTTGACGTTCGCCCGGAAGATGTCGCCCGTCGAGATGTGCGGGATGCCCAGCTTCTCGGAGACCAGCCCCGCCTGGGTCCCCTTGCCGGCCCCGGGCGGGCCCATGAGGACGATACGCATCAGCGGAGGAATCCTTCGTAGTTGCGCTGCTGGAGCTGGGACTCGATCTGCTTCACGGTGTCGAGGCCGACGCCGACCATGATGAGCAGGCTGGTGCCGCCGAAGAGGAACCGCTGCCCGACGCCGAGATAGGCGAAGGCCGCGAACGGGATGATCGCGATGATCGCGAGGTAGATCGAGCCGGGCAGCGTGATGCGCGTCAGCACGTAGTCGAGGTACTCCGCCGTCGGCTTGCCCGCGCGGATGCCGGGCACGAAGCCGCCGTACTGCTTCATGTTGTCGGCGACCTCGGTGGGGTTGAACGTGATCGCGACGTAGAAGTAGGTGAAGAAGATGATGAGCAGGGCGTAGAGCGCCATGTAGAGCGGCTCGTCGCCGCGCTGCAGGTTGCGCGAGACCCACTGCGCGACCTCGCCCTGGTTGCCCGACAGGCTCACCAGCAGCGTCGGGATGTACAGCAGCGACGAGGCGAAGATGACCGGGATGACGCCGGCCATGTTGACCTTGAGCGGGATGTAGGTCGAGGTACCGCCGTACATGCGGCGGCCGACCATCCGCTTGGCGTACTGCACCGGGATGCGGCGCTGGGCCTGCTCGACGTAGACGACGCCGGCGATGATGAAGACGCCGACGAGGAGCACCAGCAGCAGTGTGAACGCGCCGTTGATGGTGCCGATCTGCCAGAGCTGGCCGGGGAACGTCGCGATGATCGAGGTGAAGATCAGCAGCGACATGCCGTTGCCGACGCCCTTGTCGGTGATGTTCTCGCCGAGCCACATGATGACGCCGGTACCGGCGGTCATCACGAAGATCATGGTCAGCACGAGGCTGATGTCGTTGCTCACGAGCAGCGACTCGTTGCAGCCCTGGAAGAGGCGGCCGGGGACGCGCGCGAGGGCGATGATGCCCGTCGACTGCAGCACCGCGAGGCCGATGGTGAGGTAGCGGGTGTACTGCGTCAGCTTCGCCTGGCCGGACTGGCCCTCCTGGCGCAGCGACTCCAGGCGCGGGATCACGACCGTGAGCAGCTGGATGATGATGCTCGCCGTGATGTAGGGCATGATCCCGAGCGCGAACACCGACAGCTGCAGGAGCGCGCCACCGCTGAACAGGTTGATCAGGCCGTAGAGCGAGTTGTCCTGGACCAGGCTGATGCAGGTCTGGATCGCCTTGTAGTCGACGCCGGGGGTCGGGACGACCGAGCCGAGGCGGAAGAGCGCGATGATGCTCAGGGTGAACAGGAGCTTCTTGCGCAGGTCCGGCGTACGGAACGCCGACGCGAACGCGGAGAGCACGGTTCCTCCTGGTGGGCGCCTCGGGCGCCCGGTGGTGCGAGCAGACCCCCCGACGGACGTCGAGGGCGTGGTTCACCACGCGTCCGGGCCCCCGGACGGACGGTGCCGACTCTAACAGCCGTATGCCGAAGGGCGTCCCTCGGCGTCTAGCGCCGGGGGGGGCCCAGGAGCGGGGTGGGGGGGGCTACATCTACGTGTACGCGCCGCCCGGCGC
>JBGAJT010000105.1:0-10619 GCA_044224785.1 Candidatus Nanopelagicales bacterium
GACGGTCATGTTTGTGGCCTTTGGCGCGGAAGAGATCCAGCGCAAGGGCAGCACAGCGTTCGTCAACGACTATCTGCGCGCCAACAACATCCAGATTGACGCCATGTTCAATATGGACGTGATCGGCAGCAGCACGACCGCGATGACCGTGGTGTACGGCACGTCGTAGGTGATCGCGCGCAGCAGGCTTGCGACGTCGGAGACGAAGAACCAGCCCTTGTCGGCGATGGTCTTCATCGCGTCGCTGAAGCCAGGGATCGTGATGGTCGGTATCGACGGGATGGTCGGCGACTGCGTCGGCTGGTTGGGCCACACGAGCGTCGAGAGGTACTGCGTGGCGCCGAGGCCCAGCAGGTTGATCGCGACACCCGACACGATCTGGTCGACGCCGAAGGACACGGTCGCGATCGCGTGGATCACCGCACCGATGCCGCCGAGCACGGTGCCCGCGAGCAGGCCGTACCAGGGGCCCCACGTGGTGCCGGCCCAGCCGGCGCCCCACGTGCCGAGGATCATCATGCCCTCGAGGCCGATGTTGACGACGCCGGAACGCTCGGACCACAGGCCACCGAGACCGGCCATGCCGATCGGGATGGCGAAGCCGATGGCCGCGGCGATGGTGCCCGCCGAGTCGATCTGCTGGGCACCGGTGACGATGCGGATCAGCGAGACGACGGCGATGAGGCCGGAGATGAGCACCGCGAGGCGCCACCCGGTGAAGGAGAAGGTCCGCTGCTGCATCGCCAGCGGCTTGACGACGTCGGCCGGCGTGGGCAGGCCGAGCTTCGTGCCGCCCTGGGGCTTCTGGTCGCTCATGCGCCCGCCTCCGCGAGGACGGGTTCATCGGTTCCGAGCTGTCTGCCGACCTCGCGCTGCTGCTGGCGGATGCCGTAGCGGCGCACGACCTCGTAGGCGATGACGACGGAGAGCACCGCGATGCCCTGCATGATCGTGACGATCTCCTTGGAGACGCCCTCGAGGTCGAGGATCTGGCGGGAGACGTCGAGGAACGCCCAGAGCAGCGCGCCGAACACGATGCCGATCGGGCTGTTGCGGCCGAGCAGCGCGATCGCGATGCCGGTGAAGCCCAGGCCCGCCGGGAAGTCGAGGTTGTAGGCGTGCGACTCGCCGAGCAGCTGGGGCAGGCCGATGAGGCCCGCGACGGCGCCGGAGAGCAGCATCACGTAGAGGACCATGCGCTTGGCGTCGATGCCGCTCGCGGTGGCGGCCGTCGTCGACAGACCCGACGCGCGCAGGTCGAAGCCGAACCGCGTGCGGTTGAGCATCCACCAGTAGCCGACGCCGACCGCGATCGCGACGACGAACATGCCGTAGACCGCGCTCGTCGCGTCCTTGAGGAACGGCAGGTTGTTGAGGAACGACAGGCCGGGCACCTGACCGCTCGGGCCGATCGGCGGGGTGCCGATGTTGTTGCTGCCCTCGGCGAGGACGCCGAAGCGCCCCTCGGTGAGCAGGTAGGCGATGATGCCGGTCGCGACGTAGTTCAGCATGATGGTCGAGATGACCTCGCTGACACCACGACGGTTCTTCAGCACCGCGGCGACGCCGGCCCACATGGCACCGACCACCATCGCGACGACGAGGATCAGCGCGACGTGCAGCGGGGCGGGGAGGTCGACCTTGCCGCCGACGAACGCCGCGAACAGCGCGGCGAGGCGGTACTGGCCGTCGACGCCGATGTTGAACAGGTTCATCTTGAAGCCGATCGCGACCGCGACCGCTGCGATGTAGTACGTCGTCGACAGGTTCAGCGTGAGGATGAGGCTGTCGGGCTGGGTGCCGTAGTCCCACATGCTCTTGTAGACGTCGACCGGTGGGTGGCCCGAGACCATGAGGATCGCGGTGGTGACGGCGAGCGCGAACAGCAGCGCCAGGAACGGCGCTGCGACCGCGAGCAGGAACTTCCTCACGACTCCCCACCTCCGGCACCGGTCATGGCCGAGCCGAGCTGTTCGGGTGTGACGGTCTGCGGATCCGCGTCGGCGACGAGCCGGCCGCGGAGCAGGACCTTGATGCGGTCGGAGAGGCCGATGAGCTCGTCGAGGTCGGCCGAGATGAGGAGCACGCCGAGACCGGCGGCGCGCGCCTTGCGGATCTCGTCCCAGATCGCCGACTGGGCGCCGACGTCGACACCGCGCGTCGGGTGCGCCGCGATGAGCAGGCGGGGCTCGCCGCTCATCTCGCGGCCGACGATGAGCTTCTGCTGGTTGCCGCCGGAGAGGGCGTTGGCCATGACGTCGATGCTCGGCGTGCGGACGTCGTACTCCTCCACGATGCGCTTCGTGTCGGCCTTCGCACCCTTGCGGTCGACGAGGATGCCCGGATGTAGCCGATGCCCGCCTCGCGCCGGCGTCGGGTGGACCAGGAGGTGATGTCCTCGTCGCCGAGGCGCACGGTGCCGGCGGCGGGCGAGTGCATGCCCATGATCGTCTCGACCAGCTCGGCCTGGCCGTTGCCCTCGACGCCGGCGATGCCGAGAACCTCGCCCTGGTGGATCGTGAGGTCGATGCCGTCGAGCAGGAGCCGGCCGGTGTCGCTGGCGAGCGTCAGGCCGGCGACGTCGAGCACCTCGACGTCGGTGACGGTCGACTCGCGCGTCTCCGGCGACGGCAGCTCGCTGCCGACCATCAGCTCGGCGAGCTGGCGCGCGGTGACGTCGGCCGGCCGCACCGTGGTGACGGTCGTGCCGCCACGGATGACGGTGATCTCGTCGGCGACCGACAGGACCTCGTCGAGCTTGTGGGAGATGAAGATGACCGTGAGGCCCTCGCGCTTGAGCTCGGCGAGGGCGGAGAAGAGCTGCTCGACCTCCTGCGGCACGAGGACCGCGGTCGGCTCGTCGAGGATGATCGTGCGGGCGCCGCGGAAGAGGACCTTGATGATCTCGACGCGCTGGCGGTCGCCGACGCCGATGTCCTCGACCATCGCGTCGGGGTCGACCGTGAGGCGGTAGTCGCGGCCGATCTGCTCGATGCGCTCGCGCGCCTCGGAGAGCTTGAGGACGCCGCGCCGCGTCGGCTCGTCGCCGAGGATCACGTTCTCGAGGACCGTGAAGTTGTCGGCCAGCTGGAAGTGCTGGTGCACCATGCCGACGCCGCGCTCGATGGCGTCCGACGGCGACCGCAGCACGACCTCCTGGCCGTCGATCGCGATCGTGCCGGAGTCGGGGCGGTGCATGCCGTACAGCGTCTTCATGAGCGTGGACTTGCCGGCGCCGTTCTCGCCCACGATCGCGTGAACGGTCCCACGACGCACCACGATGTCGATGTCGTAGTTGGCGCGCACGCCCGGGAAGGTCTTCGTGATCCCCGTCAGCGCGACGGCGACGGGTGCGTCGCCGACGGTCTCGGTGCTGATGGCGTCCTCCTGCTGTGCTCGGACAGTGCTCCGGCCCGGACGCTACCGCGTCCGGGCCGGAGCCAGGGTGCCGTTGCCGGCTGTGCCGTGCGGGTCGTCAGACCGGTCGGGTCACAGCTTGTCGGGAACCGTGACCGACCCGGCGATGATCGCCTGGGCGGCCTCGTCGGCCTTGGCCTCGTAGGGCTGGACGGCCGGGTTGGACTTCGAGTAGCCCACGCCGCCGTTCTTGAGGTCGTAGACCTGGGTGCCCGTGAGCGGGGAGCCCTTGACCGACGCCGAGATGACGTCGAACACGGCCACGTTCACGTTCTTCAGAGCGGAGGTCAGGATGACGTCCTTGACCGCGGCGTCGGCCGACAGGTACTGGTCGGAGTCGACACCGATCGCCCAGGCGCTCGCGGCCTTGGCGGCCACGAACACGCCGCCGCCGGAACCGCCGGCCGCCGCGTAGACGACGTCAGCACCGGCGTCGAACATGCCGGCCGCGGTCGCCTTGCCCTTGTCGGGGGCGTTGAAGCCGCTGAAGTCCGGCGGCTGGGTGAGGTACTTGTCCTGGACGGTCACGGCCGAGTTGGTGGCCTTGACGCCCGCGTCGTAGCCGGCCTGGAAGGACTGGAGCAGCGGGACGTTGACGCCACCGATGTAGCCCACGTTGTTCTTCTTGGTGGCCTGCGCCGCGATGACGCCGACGAGGTAGGACGCCTGGTTGGCGGCGAACGTCAGGTTGGCGATGTTCGCGCCGGTGACGTCGGTCGAGTCGACGATCGCGAAGTTGGTCTTCGGGAACTTCGCCGAGACCGTCTTCAGCGCCGGCGCGTAGGCGAAGCCGACGGCGATGATCGGGTTGTAGCCCGCCTGCGCGAGCAGGGTGAGGCGCGCGGCCTTCTGGGCGTCGGTCTCGTTCGGGACGGCCGACAGCTCCTTCGAGGTGACGCACAGCTCCTTGACGGCCTGGTCGAGACCGGCGGCGGCGGAGTCGTTGAACGACTTGTCACCTCGGCCACCGATGTCGTAGGCCATGCCGACCTTGACCGAGGACGGCGTGCACGACGCCGACGGGGAGCCGGAGGACGACGGAGAGGTGCTGCCGCCACCGCTGCTGCTGCTGCCGCACGCCGCGAGCGCGAGCGCACCGGCCGCGATCAGCGTGGCGACCTTGAGGCCCTTGAGCAAGGGAGGACTCCTTCCATGGCACCGGCCATCTGCCGGCACGTGAGTGCTTCCAACCTAGTGCCGCCGCAGGTGCCGAGAGGACCTGGTCGGCCGTGGTACGGACCACCGCGACCGATCCGTGACCCGCGCATTCGGTCTGGACAATTTCGGTGCGATCTAGGACACACCGTGGCAGTCGTGCAGCGCTCCCACGAGCAGCCCCGCGGGGCGCCCGGACCGCGGGCCCGAGCGAGGTCCCCGAGCTAGAAGACGTCGACCGGGGTGTAGGTGCCCCACACCTCGCGCAGCGCGTCGGAGACCTCGCCCACGGTGGCGTGGGCGCGCAGCGCCTCGCGCATGGGGTAGAGGACGTTGTCGTCGCCGCGGGCCGCCGCGCGCAGCGCGTCGAGCGCGGAGTCGACGGCCGCCTGGTCGCGCGCGGCCCGCAGCTTCTCGAGCCGCGCGCACTGCTCGGCCTCGATCGCCGGGTCGACGCGCAGCGGCTCGTAGTGCTCCTCCTCGTCGACCGTGAACCGGTTGACGCCGACGACGACGCGCTCGCCGCCGTCGATCTGCTGGGCCACGGCGTAGGCCGACCGCTCGATCTCGGACTTCTGGAAGCCCTGCTCGATCGCCGCGACGGCACCGCCGCGGTCCTCGACCTGGCGCATGAGGTCGAGCGCCGCGGCCTCGAGCTCGTCGGTGAGCGACTCGACGACGTAGGAGCCCGCGAAGGGGTCCACGGTGGCCGTCACGTCGGTCTCGTAGGCGAGCACCTGCTGCGTGCGCAGCGCGAGGCGGGCGGCCTTCTGCGTCGGCAGCGCGATGGCCTCGTCGAAGGAGTTCGTGTGCAGCGACTGAGTGCCGCCGAGGACGGCGGCGAGGCCCTGCACCGCGACGCGCACGAGGTTGACCTCGGGCTGCTGCGCGGTGAGCTGGACGCCGGCGGTCTGCGTGTGGAACCGCAGCATGAGGGACTTCGGGTTCTTCGCCCCGAACTCCTCCTTCATCACGCGGGCCCAGATCCGGCGCGCAGCACGGAACTTCGCGACCTCCTCGAGGATCGTCGTGCGGGCCACGAAGAAGAACGCGAGGCGCGGCGCGAACTCGTCGACGTCCATGCCCGACGCCACCGCCGCGCGCACGTAGGCGATGCCGTCGGCGAGGGTGAACGCGACCTCCTGCGCGGGCGTCGCCCCCGCCTCGGCCATGTGGTAGCCCGAGATGGAGATGGTGTTCCACTTCGGGATCTCGGCGCGGCAGTAGCCGAAGATGTCGGTGATCAGGCGCAGCGACGCCGCCGGCGGGTAGATGTAGGTCCCGCGCGCGATGTACTCCTTGAGCACGTCGTTCTGGATCGTGCCGGTGAGCGCGGTCGCGGGGACGCCCTGCTCCTCCGCGACGAGCTGGTAGAGCAGCAGCAGGACGGCGGCGGGCGCGTTGATCGTCATCGACGTCGAGACCTCGCCGAGCGGGATACCGCCGAACAGGACGCGCATGTCCTCGATCGAGTCGATCGCGACGCCCACCTTGCCGACCTCGCCGGAGGCGAGCGGGTGGTCGGAGTCGTAGCCCATCTGCGTCGGCAGGTCGAAGGCCACCGACAGGCCGGTGGTGCCGGCGGCGATCAGCTGGAGGTAGCGCTCGTTGCTCTCCGCGGCGGTGCCGAAGCCGGCGTACTGCCGCATCGTCCACGGCTTGCCGGTGTACATCGTGGGGTAGACGCCGCGGGTGAACGGGTAGGCGCCGGGCTCGCCGAGGGCGGTCGCCGGGTCCCAGCCGTCGAGGGCGGCCGGTCCGTAGACGGGCTCGAAGGGCAGTCCGGACTCGGTGTGGCGCGACATGGTCGTCCTCTCGTGTGCGTCAACCGAACGCTAGCGGGGCCGCCGGTCCGCAGGCTGCCCCGAGGCGGGGGTGTGAGGGCCCGCACATGCCGTGGGGCGGGACGCCGCACGCGCCGGGTTACCCTCATGGCGTGCGCGCGACCCGACCCGCGACCGTCGCCGCAGTCCTGCTGACGGTCGCCCTCCTGCCCCTGCCTGCGGCGCTGGCCGCGGAGCCGGCGGCGGTGGTCGCGACCACCGGGACCACCGCGGTGACCTCGGACCCCGTGGGCGGGCCGGCGCTGGCGTCGCCGGGCATCGTCCTCAAGCCCGGCCCGGGCACGACCCAGCTGCCCAAGATCGACGCCGACGCCTGGGTGCTGGCCGACATCACGACCGGCGAGGTACTCGCCGCGAAGGCTCCCCACAAGCAGGTGCTCCCCGCCAGCACGCTCAAGACCCTCACCGCCGTCACGCTCATGCCGGTCCTGCCCAAGGACCAGGTCGTGACGATCAGCGACACCGTCACCCACGCCGACGGCAGCCACGTCGGGCTGGTGAGCGGCGGCACGTACACGGTGTGGGACCTCTGGCACGGCCTGCTGCTCCCCAGCGGCAACGACGCGGCCGCCGCGCTCGCGGAGGCCAACGGCGGCATGGCTGCCACGGTGAAGGCCATGCAGGCCAAGGCCGTCGAGCTCGGCGCGCTCGACACCCGGGTCATGAACGACAGCGGCCTGGACAACCTCAAGCAGCACACGAGCGCCTACGACATGGCGCTGTTCGCGCGGGCCGCGATGAGCAACCCCGACTTCGCGACCGTCACCAAGACGATCAGCTACAACTTCCCCGGCAAGCCCGTGGCTGCCGGCGCCCGGCGCTCGACGTACAAGATCTACACGCAGAACCGCCTGCTGCTGCACGACTTCCCCGGCACCGTCGGGGGCAAGACCGGCTTCACGTCGCTCGCGCACCGCACCTTCTGGGGCGCCGCCGAGCGCGGCGGCCACACGCTCGTCGTCACGATCTTCCAGGTGAAGCAGCCCACCGAGCAGGCCGCGAAGGCGCTGCTCACGTGGGGCTTCGCCAACCGCGCGCGGCTCGAGCCCGTGGGCACGCTGGTCGACCCGACCCAGCCCTCGGCCGAGCCGAGCCAGTCCGCCTCGGCGAGCGGCGCCGCGGTCGGCGCGGGCACCAGCGGCACGTCGGCGATCGGCGCCGGCACCACCGCGGTCTCGCTGGGCAGCACGCTGCGCCTGGTCCTGGTGCCGATCGCGCTGGTGCTCGTCGTCGGCGGGATCGTCTGGTGGCTGCTGCGCCGCCGCCGGCCGCGCACGCCGTCGTCCGGCCCGGTCCTGCTCACCGCCCCGGCCCCGGACTCCACGCCCGTCGTGATCCTGCCGGTGGTCTCCCCCGACGACACCGCGCCCGTGCCCGTCGTCCGTCCCGGAACCGCTGCGAGGCCCGCACCGAGCCCGGCACCCCAGCCGACGCCGCCCGCCGCGACCGAGGTGCCCGCCGACGAGGCCGCCCCCCAGCCGGTCGCCCCGCCGCAGCCGGCGCCGCGTCCGCAGACCAGCGGCAACGTCCGCATCGTCCGCCCCGGCAGCAGCGGCAGCGGCAGCGGCAGCGGCACTGACAGCCGCTGACGACCGGCCCCTCGCGCGGCTGCTCGGGGCCTGCCGGTCAGGGTGCGAGAGGGAAGGCGCGGCGGGGGTGCCAGGCGCCCGTCTCGTGCACGTAGAGCACGACCTCGCGCACCGTGAAGTCGGCCGCGTACGCCGCGAGCCCCGTCTCCGCACGGTCGAGGACGTCGTCGGGCAGGTCGTGCGCGACCGTGACGTGCGGGTGGTAGGGGTGGTCGAGCTCGCGGGCCAGCGGACCGCGGCGCACGGCCGCCTCCAGCGCCTCGCAGCCGCTGATGCCCGCCGACAGCGCGACGAACACCACCGGCGACACCGGGCGGAAGGTCGCGGTGCCGCGCAGGCGCACCTCGAAGGCCGGGACCGACGACGCGGCCACGGCGAGGTGCTGCTCGACGTCGTCGAGCGCGTCCTCGTCGACCCGCGTCGGCGGCAGCACCGTGATGTGCGCCGGGATGGCGCCCGCCTGCGGGTCGCCGAGGTCGGCACGCCACGCCTCGAGCTCGCCGCCCCACGGGTCCGGGACGGCGACGGCCACGCCGATGAGCAGGCTCACCCCTGGTCGACCGGCACGAGCCCGAGCCGGTCGTAGGCGGCGGCGAGCGTCTGCGACGCCACCTCGCGCGCCTTGGCGGCGCCGGAGCCCATCAGCCGGTGCAGCTCCGCGGGGTCGCCCATGAGCTCGCCGACGCGCGCGGCGAACGGCTCGGCGAACGCGACGACCGCGTCGGCGGTGTCGGTCTTGAGCGCGCCGTAGCCCTTGCCGTCGTAGTCCTTCACGACCGTCTCGACGTCGCGGTCGGTGAACGTCGCGAGGATCGTCAGCAGGTTGGAGACGCCGGGCTTGGTCGCCGGATCGAACCGGACCTCGGTCTCGCTGTCGGTGACCGCGGACTTGAGCCGCTTCGTGATCACCTTCGTGTCGTCGAGGAGGAACACCGCGCCGTTCGGCAGCGACTTGCTCATCTTCGCCGTGGGGTCCTGCAGGTCGACGATCTTCGCGGTGTCCTTGACGATGAAGGGCTTCGGCACCGTGAAGGTCTTGCCGTAGCGGGTGTTGAAGCGCTGCGCGAGGTCGCGGGTGAGCTCGAGGTGCTGGCGCTGGTCCTCGCCGACCGGGACGGCCTCCGCCTGGTAGAGCAGGATGTCGGCGACCTGGAGGACCGGGTAGGTGAACAGGCCGACCGAGGCGTGGTCGGCGCCGCCGCGCGCGGACTTGTCCTTGAACTGCGTCATGCGCGACGCCTCGCCGAACCCGGTGATGCACTGCATGACCCAGCCGAGCTGGGCGTGCTCGGGCACGTGGCTCTGCACGAACAGGGTCGAGCGTGTCGGGTCGACGCCGGCGGCGAGCAGCTGCGCGTAGGCGAGCAGCGTGTTGTGCCGCAGGGCGGTCGGGTCCTGCTCGACCGTGATCGCGTGCAGGTCGACGACCATGTAGAAGGCGTCGTAGGAGTCCTGCAGGGACACCCAGTGGCGGACGGCGCCGAGGTAGTTCCCGAGCTGGAAGGACCCGGCGGTGGGCTGGATCCCGGACAGGGCGCGTGGGGCGGTCATGCGGAGGATCCTCCCACCGCGCCCCCGTCGTCCGGCGACCCGGTTCTCGGGCTGCGGACGACCTTGATCCGGGCGGCCCGGCGGCCGTCGAGCTCGGTCACCGTCAGGGTGTGCCCGTCGACCGCGACCGACTCCCCCACCTCGGGCAGCCGGCCGAGCTCGGCGACGACGAAGCCGGCCACCGTCTCGTAGGGACCCTCGGGCAGGTCGAAGCCGACCTCGTCGGCGAAGTCCTCGAGGTTGAGCAGGCCGTCGACCTCGACGACGCCGTGCGCGCTGCGGTCCACCCGCTCCTCGACGTCGTACTCGTCGCGGATGTCGCCGACGAGCTCCTCGACGAGGTCCTCGAGCGTGACGATGCCGTCGGTGCCGCCGTACTCGTCGACCACGATCGCGAGGTGCACCCCCGCGGCCCGCATCTCGAACATCGCGGGCAGCACCCGCTTGCTGCCAGGCATGAACAGCACCTCGCGGACGAGGTCCTCGAGCCGGATGCCGCGATCGGCGACGTCCGGCGCGAGGATGTCGCGGATGTGCACGAAGCCCAGGACGTCGTCCTGCGAGCCGCGGAAGACCGGGTAGCGCGAGTGCGGCAGGTCGACGACGATGCGCGCGGCCTTGTACGCCGGCAGCGTCGAGTCGAGGAACTCGACCTCGGTGCGCGGCACCATCACCTCGCGCAGCTCGCGCTCGCCGGCGTCGAAGACGTCGTCGATCAGCTCGCGCTCCTGCGGCGTCAGCGTCGCCTGCGTGGCGACCATGCCGCGCAGCTCCTCCTCGGTGATGACCTCCTTGTTGGCGCCCGGGTCGCCGCCGAGCAGCCGGACCATCACGTCGGTCGAGATCGACAGCAGCCAGATGAAGGGGCGCGTCACCCGCGCGAGCCAGTCGACGAGGCCGGCCACCGAGACCGAGATCGCCTCGGCGCGCTGCAGGCCGATCCGCTTCGGCGTGAGCTCGCCGAGGACCAGCGAGATGTAGACGAGCAGGATCGTCACGAGCAGGAACGCGACGGTGTCGGCGGCCCCCTGCGAGACCCGAGGTCGACGAGCAGCGGCGCGAC
>JBGAJT010000106.1:0-10554 GCA_044224785.1 Candidatus Nanopelagicales bacterium
AGGAGCGCGGGCTCTCGGTCGACCAGATGCGCGCGTGGCTCGACGACGTCGGGCCGCGGTTCCGCGACCTCGCGCGCCGCATCGACGAGGAGGACCTCGCGGAGGTCACCTTCGTGAACACGATGTGCGAGCCGCCGGAGGCCTTCACCTACGGCGGGCTGCTCGCGCACGTGCTGACCTTCGCCGCGTTCCGCCGCACGCTCGTCTGCGGCGCGCTGTGGTCGGCCGGCATCACGGATCTCGGCGCGGGCGACCCGCGCGAGCTGGTCAGCCGTCCGGACTGAACCGTCCGGATGGCGGTCGCGTCGGCAGCCGGTGGGGAGCCTCAGCCGCCTCTAGGGCGTCCTGGGGCACCTTCATCCAGATCGGGGGACGGGTCAGGGGTGGGCGAGGGCGGCGTTGGTGTAGGCCGGGTCGCCGGTGACCTCGCGGACCACCGGGATCCACGGGGGGAGGTCGAGGTCGTCGTGGAGGCGCTCCGGGTCGTCGAGCTCGACCTCGAGCAGCCAGAGCGTGCGCGGCGAGAAGAAGCGGTCGATCTCCAGGGTGAGACCGCCCCAGGGGACGACGTAGCGCGTCTTCACGATCGGCACCCGGTCGGTGTCGGTGCGCTCGAGCAGCCCGAGGTAGGCCCCCTCGTCGATCTCGTGCTCGTCCTCCTCGACCACCCCGTGGCCCTTGCCGCGCTTGCGCGTCCAGGTCAGCTGCAGGTGCTCGCCGGAGGATTGGCGCACCAGGCGCCGGCGTACCCGCTCGGCGTCCCAGCCGTCCGTGACCAGATAGGTCTGCACGATCTCCGACACCGACGTCGCGGCTGCTTCGAGCGCGGCCAGGTCGGGCTCGTCGATGAGCACCTTGCGCTCGATCTCGAGGGGTACGGCGCTCATGGGCGGACCCCGTGCGCGGTTCCGGCTGCGGCGCGGTCCACGGTCAGGCCTTCGTCGCGAGGAACGTGAGGTAGACCGGCATCGGCTCAGGTGCCGACCCCTCCGCGCGCCCGCGCCCGAGCAGGAGGCGCCAGAGCCCGTCCTCGCCCTGCTGCAGCGCCTCGTCGCCGCGCGGGTTGATGTCGCTCGTGACGTGCTCCTCGAGGACGTCGACCCGCAGACCGGCGCGCACGGCACCGGTGACGATGTCGCCGATCGAGTGCGCATAGCTCGTGGTGGTCGAGACGAAGTCCGCATCCGGCGCCGCGTACGAACCGCTGTCGGTCTCCTGCAGCGACGCGCCGCCGCCGTAGGGGAAGTCGACGACGAGCTCGGGGACGCGGTCGAACACCATCTGGTACAGCGGGTGGATCTCGACCATCACGAACCGGCCTCCCGGCCGCAGGGCCAGCGAGACCTGGCGCATCCAGCGGTCGAGGTCGTCGATCCAGCAGATCGCGCCGACGGTGACGTAGACGAGGTCGAAGCGTCCGTGCAGCGACTCGGGGAGCGCGCGCGAGTCGGTCTCGACCGTCTCGATCTCGACGCCCACCCGCTCGGCCAGGTCGCGCGCCTTCGCCAGCGCCGTCGCCGAGAAGTCGGCGCACGTCACGCGCGCACCGGCGCGCGCCATCACGACGCCGTCGGCGCCGAGGTGGCTCTGCAGGTAGAGGACGTCGAGCCCGCGCACGCCCGCGAGCGGGTCCTCGTCGGTGCCGCCCGTCGCGGCGGCGACCGCGCGCTGCTCGGTGGGGGTCATGAGGGTGCCGCCGGCGACGACGACGTCGAACTTGTAGTGCGGGCTGTCGTCGGCGGGCCCGTGCGCGGAGGCGGCCTTCTCCCAGAAGTCGAGGTTGCCGGCGTACGGATCGATGCTCATGGTTCGGCAGTCTGCCCGTCGATGCCGTCGGTCGTCACGGGGGTTGCGTCGCGGTGGTGCGCCGTCGCGCGGCCGAGGGTCTCGGGCATCGTCGCCGACATCAGGAACGTGATCGCGAGGACGGCCGTGCCGATGCCGAACGCGAGCG
This sequence comes from Candidatus Nanopelagicales bacterium, assembly GCA_044224785.1. GTDB lineage: Bacteria > Actinomycetota > Actinomycetes > S36-B12 > CAIYMF01 > Longivirga. The sequence goes on from JBGAJT010000106.1 coordinate 1,955, forward strand.
TGTAGGACCCGGTCGCGGTCACGATCCAGCCGGCGAGCAGCGGTCCCGCGACGGCTCCGACGTCGCTCATCATCTGGAAGGCCGCCACGATCGGGCCCTCGCGGCGCCCGCCGGTGATGTCGCCGACGACCGCCGCGGGGCCGGAGCCGAGGAAGGCCGCACCCGCGCCGAAGATCGCCATCGAGACGAGGAACCACGGCAGCGACTCGCGGGCGGCGAGCAGCAGGAAGCCGGTCGCGGTGATGCCGGTGCCGAGCATGAGCGCGAACCGGCGGCCGCGGGTGTCGGTGGCCGGGCCGGCGACGAACAGCAGCGGTGCCTGCACGAGCGCGGAGGCGAACGCGCCGTAGCCGACCCACGCCGGGCTCAGGTGCAGCGCGTTGACGACGAACAGCGGGATGATCGCGCTGCGCAGGCCGAACGACGCGAAGCCGTTGCCCAGGTTGACCGAGAGGGCGGTGACGTAGGCGCGGTCGCGCAGCGCGTGCCGCAGCTGCGACCAGTGCGCGGACTCGCCCTTCCCCTCCTTCGTCTTCGACTGCTTCTGCGGTGCGTCGAGCAGGTGCGTGCGCGACATGGTGAGGGCGACGACGACCACGGCGGCGCCGAGCGTCGCGGCGTAGACGAAGAACGGCAGCCGGATCGAGATGCCGAGGACCAGCCCGCCGAAGAACGGGCCGACGATGCCGCCGAGGAGGAAGCCGCCCTGCCACACCGCGGCGGCTCGACCGCGCTGCTCCGGGGCCGCGACGCGCAGCAGCAGGGCGAGCGCCGAGACGGTGAACATCGCGGAGCCGAGGCCGCCGATGCCGCGCAGCACCACCAGCTGCGGGAACGAGTTCGAGAAGCCGGCGAGGGCCGAAGAGACCGCCACGATCGTGAGGCCGACGATGAGCGTCGTCCGCTCGCCGGTGCGGTCGACCAGCCACCCGGCGGGGAGCGCGCCCACCAGGCGCATGAGGGCGAACGCGCTGATCACCGAGCTGGCCCAGAACGCCGAGACGTGGAACTCCTGGGCGAAGATCGGGATGGCCGGCGCGACGATGCCGAAGCCGAGCGCGACGCAGAACGCCACGGCCGACAGGATCCCCACCTCGCGCGGCAGACCCTTGAAGTCCCAGGCGTCGTGCATCGCGGCGAACGGGGAGCGCCGCTTCTCGCTCACCGCGGTGGCGTCGTCGGGCTCCTCAGGCACGACGCGCATCCTCTCACCGTCGTCCCAGCTGGGCTCACTCGGCCGACGGCGCGCCTCGAGCCTGCAGGCGAGCAGATGGCCGGGCGAGACCGATCTCAGGCTGGGTCCGTGCGGGGGTCAGGCCGTGCGGCGGCGCCCCTGGCGACGGCGGAGGTAGTCGCTGACGACGTAGTCGCCGAGGCGGTCGCCCTCCGGTGCGAGGACCCGGCCGCCGTTGCGCCGCGCGACGTCGTCGAGGAACTGCGCGAGCCGCGGGTCGTCGCCGAGCCGGAAGAACGACAGCGGGACGCCGCGCCGCGTCATGCGGTCGACCTCGGCGAGCGTGAGCGCGATGGTCTCGGGTCCCGGCGGCCAGGAGAACCACCACTCGCCGTCGCGATCGAGGTGCGCGGTGGGTTCGCCGTCGGTCACGACCAGGACGACCGGCTCGGCGTCGGGGTGCTTGTCGAGGAACCGGCCGGCGAGCATGAGGGCGTGCTGCAGGTTCGTGCCCTGCACCTCGTTGGCGTCGAGGTCGGGCAGCTCGTGCGGCTTGATCCGGCGCGCGAGGTTGGCGAACGCGATGATCTCGACGGCGTCGAGCGGGAACTGCGTCGTCGCGAGCGCGTGCAGCGCCATCGCCGTCGTCTTGGCGGTCCGCCAGGTGTCGTTCATGACCATCGAGAACGACTGGTCGACGAGCAGCGCCACCGCCGCGCGCGTGCGCCGCTCGGTCTCGCGGATCTCGAAGTCCTCGGGGCGCATGAGCGGCGAGCCGGGGTCGATCATGCGGCGGCGCACGGCGTTGCTCACGGTCCGCACGACGTCGATGGGCTGCTCGTCGCCGAACCGCCACTCGCGCGTCGTGCCGGTGAGCTCGCCCGCGGCGCCGGCGTCGTTCACGTCGTGGTCGCCGCGGGTGCCGCCCTCGAGCGACGCGAACACCCGGCGCAGCGCCGTCTGCCCGATGCGCCGGATCGCCTTGGCGGTCAGCTCGACCTGGCCGCCGGACCGGGTGAGGTAGCCCTGCCGCTCGAGCTCGCGCTCGACCTGCTGCAGGCGCTTCAGGTCGTCGACGGCCTGGCGGCCGAGGGCACGCGCCACGGCCTCCTCGTCGACGTCCTCGAGCGACGCGCCGGGGTAGTCCTGGGACAGCGCATCCGACAGCGCGTCGAGGTCGGCGAGGTCGGCGAGCGCCTCGGTGGCGTCGCCCAGCCCGAGCGGCTCGTCGCCGCGCAGCCGCTGCCGACCGCTCCAGGCGAGGTCGGGCCGCATCGCGCGCAGGTTGTCGCCCAGGCGCCCCATCTCCGACGCGAGGTCGAGGTCGCCGAGCGCCTGCTGCATCAGGTCGGACAGCTCCTGGCGCTGCTCGGGCGACATCGACTCGAGCATCCGCTGCATGGCCGCGGCCTGGCGCGCGAGCTGGTCGAGCAGCTCGTCGAGCGACTGCGGGTCGTCGGGGAAGAAGTCGCCGTGCTTCGCCATGAAGTCCGCGAAGTCCTGCTCGGAGTCCTCGCCGCGCTGCCGCTTCTCGAGCAGCTCGTTGAGGTCGTTCATTATGTCGCGCATGGCCTGGCGCTGCGTCGGGTCGTTGCTCTGCAGCGCGTCCTTCATGCCGCGGAACTGCTGGTCGACCACCTCGCGCTGCAGCATGTCGCGGAGCTCGTCGTAGGCCTCCCGTGCCTCCGGCGAGCGCCAGTCGTACGACGAGAGCTCGCGCACCGCGGGTGCCGTCTGGTTCGGCAGCGCGTCGAGCTGCGCCTCGCGGAAGCGTGCGTCGTCGCTCGGGTCGGGGAACAGCGCCTGCCGCTCCGCCTCCACCGCGCGGTCGAGCAGCTCGCGCGCCCGCTCGAGCATCCCGTCCATCCGGCCCGACCGCTCGAGCGACCGACGGCGGCGCTGCTGCACCTGGCGCATGAGGTCCTGCAGCCCGCGCAGGCCGTCGGTCCCGCGCTCGAGGAGGTCCCTCAGCGCATCGCGCACACCGGACCCGTCGAGGACCCGCTCGCCGAGCTCGTCGACCGCGCGCCCGGCGTCGTACGGCGGGGCCAGCGGGTCGGGCCCGTCCTCGTAGGCGTGGTAGCGGTACTCGGTCATGACACCACCCCTAGGCTTGCGTCATGGCGACGACTCCGGCCGGCTGGTACCCGAACCCCGAGAACCCCACGCAGCTGCGCTGGTGGGACGGCGAGCGCTGGACCGACCAGGTGCAGGCCTCGATCTCCGAGCAGTCCGACGCCGAGATCGGTGCCGGACCGGCCCGCTACACCGGCCCGCCGATCATCGTGTCGACGATGAACGACCTGCCCGGCTACCGCGTGGTGCAGGTGCACGGCGAGGTCTTCGGCATCACCGTCCGCGCCCGCAACGCCTTCTCCAACGTCGGTGCGAGCTTCCGCACGATGTTCGGCGGCGAGGTGAAGGGCTACACGCAGATGCTGTCCGACAGCCGCCTCGAGGCCGTCGAGCGCCTGCGCTTCGCCACCGCGCAGGTCGGCGGCAACGCGGTGCTCGCGATGCGCTTCGACACCGGCGAGATCGCCGACATCATGAACGAGGTCGCGGCGTACGGCACCGCCGTGACGGTCGAGAAGATCTGAGCGCACGTCAGGCCCCGCCGTAGACGGCGCGGCCGCCCCCCGGCACCTCGTCCTTGGAGATGCGCCGGGTGAGGTAGAGCCCCTCGAGCGCGGTCTCGATGCACGACGCCGCGACGCCCGGCGACTCGGCAGCCTCGTCGCCCTCGAGCGCCGACACGAGCCGGCCGAGGCCGGCCAGCGGTCCGACCGCCGCGAGCACCTCCTCGCTCGTCACGAGGTCGCCCACCTCGATCGTGCTGCCCTCGTCGAACCGTTCCACGAGGGGTGCGAGGTCGACGCCGCCGAGGCGCGCGCGGAACGTCTCCGCGACCGCGCGGCGAAGGAGGTGCATGAGCACGTCCTCCTCGCGGCCCTCCTCGCTCACCTCGAACTCGACCTTGCCGCGCAGCGTCGGCACGACGGCGGGCAGGTCGCCGACCCGGGCCACCGCTGCGGTCTCGCCGGTGATCGCGGCGCGTCGCAGCGCCGATGCCGCGAGCGACTCGGCCGCGGCGACGGCGAACCGCGCCGACACCCCGGAGCGCGCGTCGACGGCGGGCGACTCGCGGACCAGCCGGGTGAAGCGGGCGACGATCTCGAGCAGGTGCGCCGGCACGAGCGCTCGGAGGTCGGCCTCCTGGCGCACCAGCCCGACCTCGTCGGCGAGACGCAGCGGGTAGTGCGTGCGGATCTCGGCGCCGAAGCGGTCCTTGAGCGGCGTGATGATGCGGCCGCGGTTGGTGTAGTCCTCGGGGTTCGCGCTCGCGACGAGCAGCAGGTCGAGCGGGAGCCGCAGGGCGTAGCCGCGCACCTGGATGTCGCGCTCCTCGAGGACGTTGAGGAGCGACACCTGGATGCGCTCGGCGAGGTCGGGCAGCTCGTTGATCGCGAAGATGCCGCGGTTGGTGCGGGGGACCAGGCCGTAGTGCACCGTCTCGGGATCGCCGAGGGTGTGGCCCTCGGCGACCTTCACCGGGTCGACGTCGCCGATGAGGTCGCCGACGCTGGTGTCGGGCGTCGCGAGCTTCTCGCCGTACCGCTCGCTGCGGTGCAGCCAGCCGACCGGGGTGGCGTCGCCGTGCTCGGCCACCTGGCGGCGCCCCCAGACCGACACCGGCTCGTAGGGGTGCTCGTGCAGCTCGCTGCCGTCGATCACCGGCGTCCACTCGTCGAGCAGTCCGACGATCGTGCGCAGCAGGCGGGTCTTCCCCTGGCCGCGCTCGCCGAGGAGCACGAGGTCGTGCCCGGCGAGGAGGGCGCGCTCGAGCTGCGGGCGCACGGTGTCCTCGATGCCGACGACGCCGGGGAACGGGTCGGTCCCGGCGCGGAGCGCGGCCACGAGGTTGTCGCGCAGCTCGTCCTTGACGGTGCGGTACTCGTGGCCCGACGCGCGCAGGGCGCCGAGGGTGCGGGGGAGGTCGGCAGGGGGCTCGGGCGGAACGTGTGAGGTCACCCCTCGACCGTACGTCCGAGGCGGGGATCGCGCGATCCCTCTTCGCGAACGCATGATGCGACCCGGTATTCATACGTTCGGCCCAGCCGACCTGCCCCGCACGGGCCGACGCTGCGTCACCATGGCGATGTGACCACCACCCGCGTCGGAGACGGCCTCGCCGTCGACGACGACCTGCTCGTCGCGGCGGCGCGCGCCGTGGCGGCGGCCCTCGCGACGATGGGTGGCGCGACCCCCGACCTGGCCTGCATCTTCGTGTCTGGCGGCACGCCCGAGGAGACCGAGCGCGCGCTCGTCCGCGCGTCCGAGCTGACCGGCGCCCGCACCTCGCTGGGCTGCGGCGCGCACGGCGTCATGGCCGCCGGCCACGGCGTCGAGGCCTCGCACGGCGTCAGCGTGTGGGTGGCGTCGCTCCCCGCGGTGTCGGTGCGCGCGTTCCACCTCGAGGTGCTCCGGATGACCGACTCGGTCGCCGTCCTCGGCATGCCGGTGCGGCGCGACGACGACGTCGTCGGCGTCGTCATCGCCGATCCCTTCTCCTTCCCCGCCGACGGCTTCGTCGCGCGGTCGCACGACTCGCTGCAGGGGCTGCCGCTCGTCGGCGGCATGGCCAGCGGCGCCCTCGTCGCGGGCGGCACCCGCCTGCTGGTCGACGGCCGCGTCGTCGACCGCGGCGCCGTCGGTGTCGTCCTCGGCGGCGATCTCTCCGTCCACACGCTGGTCTCGCAGGGCTGCCGGCCGATCGGTCTGCCGATGACGGTCACCTGCGCCGACGGCGCGACGATCTACGAGCTCGCCGGCCGTCCCGCCTTCGAGCAGGCCAAGACCGCGCTCGCCTCGCTCGACGAGGACGACCAGGTCAACGCCGTGCGCGGCCTGCAGCTCGGCCTGGTCGCCGACGAGTACGTCGAGCAGCACGAGCAGGGCGACTTCCTCGTGCGCGCCATCACCGGGGCCGACCACGCCAGCGGTGCCATCACGATCGGCGAGGTCGTGCCCGTCGGCGCGACGGTGCAGTTCCTCCTGCGCGACCGCAACGCCGCGCACGAGGACCTCGCCGCGGTGCTCGGTGTCGTGCGCAGCTCGATCGGCCTCGAGGCCATCGCGGGCGCTCTCGTCTTCTCCGCCGGTTCTCGAGGCCGCGAGATGTTCCCGACGACCGACCACGACGTCGCCGCGGTGCGCGGTGCCCTCGGCACGGAGAACGTCGCCGGCTTCTTCACCTCCGGCGAGATCGGCCCGCTCGCAGGCCGCAACCACGTGCAGAGCTTCAGCGCGACCGTCCTCGCCTTCGGCGCCTAGGCGCGCGGCGGCTCTCCGCCATCCTGCGGCGTCCGGGCGCGCTCGCCGCCCGTCTGTGGTCGGATCGGGGCGTGACCGTCGTGCTCGCCCTCGACATCGGGGGCACCAAGCTCGCGGCCGGCCTCGTCGACGAGGCCGGCACCGTGCTCGTGCACGACCGCGCGATGACGCCGGGGAGCCTCGACCCCGAGGAGCTGTGGGCAGCCGTCACCCGGCTCGTCGACGACCTGCTCGCCCACCCCGATGTCCCGCTCTACGACGGCATCGGCATCGGCTGCGGCGGTCCGATGCAGTGGCCCGAGGGGCTCGTCTCGCCGATCAACATCCACGGCTGGCGCGACTTCCCGCTCCTCGAGCGCGTGAGCGACCGCTACGGCGGCGGGCGTCCGGCCGTGATCCACAACGACGCCGTCGCGCTCGCCCTCGCCGAGCACCGCTGGGGCGCCGGCCAGGGGCACGACCACGTGCTCGGGATGGTCGTGTCGACAGGTGTCGGCGGCGGTCTGGTCCTGGGTGGTCGTCGGATCGACGGCGGCACCGGAAACGCCGGGCACGTCGGGCACATCGTCGTCGACCCGCTCGGCCCGGCCTGCCCGTGCGGCGGCCGTGGCTGCGTCGAGGCGATCGCGCGCGGCCCGGCGCTGGCGGAGTACGCCGTGAGCCGCGGCTGGCAGGGGGAGGAGACCGGCGTCGCGGTCGCCGAGGGTGCGCGCGTCGGGGACGCGGCCTGCCTGGCGGCGTTCGAGCGCGCGGGTCGTGCGGTCGGGCTCGGCATCGTGTCGGCGTGCGCCGCCCTCGACCTCGACGTCGTCACCATCGGCGGCGGGATCTCGCAGGCGGGCGAGCTCTTCTTCGCACCGCTGCGCCGCACCTTCGACGAGTACGCCGGGCTCGCGTTCGTCCGCCGCTGCGAGATCGTCCCGGCGCGGCTCGGGCCGCTCGCCGGCCTGTCGGGCGCGGCGGCGCTCGTCCTCGACGATCTCGCCTGAGCCGCAAGCAGTCGCGGGAGCGCGGCCAGCGGAGTCGCCCCCTGTCTGTGTCAGCAGCGCGACGCAGCCGACCCCTCGTGCCGGGCGGCGCGCACCGCTAGCGTCCGCGAGGGGGCGACCGAGGTCAGGGGAGTTGCGCAGCCGATCGACGTCCGCGACATGCGGATCATCCATGCCACCTTCCGCTCGGTGTACGACGAGTCCGCGCGACTGCTGCGCGCGAACCCGACGCCCTCGCCGCAGCGCGTGACCTTCCTCGCCGACCACGTCGACTTCGGCCTGCAGATGCTGCACCACCACCACGAGAGCGAGGACGAGCTGCTCTACCCGCTGCTCGAGGAGCGCGTGCCCGAGCAGGCCGAGCGCACCGAGCAGATCGACCACGAGCACCTGCAGGTCGCGACCGCCATCGACGCCGCGCTCGCCTGCTCCGCCGAGTGGCGCGCGCGCCCGACCGCGGCGAGCGCCGAGGCGGTCGCGTCGTCGCTCGACGACCTCGTCGCGGTGCTCGAGCCGCACCTCGCCGACGAGGAGGCCGAGGTCGTGCCGCTCGCGGCGCGCACGCTGACGCAGGCGGAGTGGGAGGCGATCGGCGCCCACTCCCGGGCCAGCATCCCCAAGGACAGGATGGGCATCGCGTTCGGCATGATCCTCGAGCCGCTCGACGACGCCGATCGCGCGTACATGAAGCGCCAGCTCCCCGCGCCGGTGCGCACCCTGTTCTACAAGCCCCTCATCGAGCGCCCCTGGAACAAGTACAAGCAGCAGCTCCGCCACGGCACCTGACCCACGTTCCCTTGGTCTCACTCGGCCAACTGCGAACCAGAGCGTCTCTGCTTGGCACTTGGCCGAGTGAGACCGAGGTCGGTGGGGTCAGCGGCGGCGGAGGGTGACGGGAAGGCCGTGGCGGGGGCGCAGGGTGACGGCGGCGAGCGGCTCGATGCGCGTGCCGGGCACCAGCTCGGCGCGCCAGTGCGACGCCAGCGTCGCGAGCACGAGCATCGCCTCGGTCCACGCGAACTGCTCGCCGATGCAGCGGCGGTTCCCGAACCCGAACGGCACGTAGGCGCCGCGCGGCTGCCCCGGCGCGTTCTCGTCGAAGC
>JBGAJT010000107.1:0-10468 GCA_044224785.1 Candidatus Nanopelagicales bacterium
CTCGCGGCCCGAGGCGAGCAGCTCGTCGGCGATCTGGACGCCGGAGGATCCTGCGCCGACGACGAGCACCGCGCCCGCGGGCAGCTGGTCGGGGTTGCGGTAGTCGCTGGAGTGCAGCTGGGTCACCGCGCTGTCGGCGGGCACGATCGGCGGGACCGCCGGCAGCTGGAACGGGCCGGTGGCGACGACGATCTGCCGCGCGTCGATCGCGCCGTCGGCGGTCTCGACCCGGAAGCCCGGGCCGTCGCGGCGTACCGAGGTCACCTCGACCCCTTCGCGCACGGGTGCGTCGATCTGGTCGGCGTACTCGACGAAGTAGTCGGCCACCGCTTCCTTGGTGGCGAACTCGTCGGGGCCGAGGCCGGAGAACTCCAGGTTCGGGAACCGGTCGTGCCAGACCGGGCCGTTGGTGACCAGGGAGTCCCAGCGCTGCGAGCGCCAGCGCTCGGCGATCCGCCCGCGCTCGAGCACGACGTGCGGGATGCCCTGGCGCCGCAGGTGCTCGCTCGTCGCGATGCCCGCCTGCCCGGCGCCGATCACCACGACGTCGATGCGCTCGTCCGCCATCGGTCCCTCCCTCGCCCTGCCGGCCGCTGCCGGGTCCGCCGATCGTGCTGGCAGGTGCGCGCTGCTGTCCAACAGATCTTCCCGACCCAGTCCATCGGCCCCACCGATCCTCAGGCGCCGCCTCCTCCCGGCACGTCACTGCTCGAACGCACGGAAAGCCGGTGCGTCTCCGTGCGTTCGACCAGTGACGTGGACGAGTCCGTGCGTTCGACCAGTGACGTCGGGGTGGTGGCGTCCGCGTGGGCGCTGCGTGGCGGTGGTCAGGCGCGGGCGGCGGCCCGCGGTGGGCGTGCGGGGGAGAGCGGGGTGCCGGTGGCGAGGCCGAGGTAGTCCAGGACTCGGCGTACGGCGAGGTCGCGGTCGATCGCGGCGTTGCGGGCCAGCAGGTGCAGGTCGAAGGAGTCCTCGAGCGCGACGACGGTCTCGGCGACCTCGCGCGCGCTCGACCGCAGGGTGACGGCGCGGGCCGCGGCCGCCTGCTCGAGCAGGTCGACGTACAGCGACACCTCGAGCTCCCACAGGCGCGTCAGGTGCGCCGCGTGCCGCTCGTCGCGCGCCGAGGCCAGGTGCAGCTCGTAGATCACGCGGACCGTGGGGTCGTCGACGTCGTCGGGGATGCCGTGCTCGACGGCGACGACGAGGCGGCGCAGCGGGTCGGGCTCGGTCTCGGTCGCGTTCACGCGCGCCCAGTAGAACTGGCGCACGGCCTCCTCGTGCACCTCCACCAGGAGGGCGTCGAGGTCGGGGTAGTAGTAGAGGACCGAGCCGGCCGAGAGCCCCGCGTGGTCGGCGATGTCCTTGAGGCGCAGCCCGGAGAGCCCGCGCTCTCCGACGGCGGCCGCGGTGGCGGCGACGAGCTGGGCGCGCCGCCCGTCCTGGTTCTTGGGTCGGGCCACGCTTCACCTCCGTCGATCCCGGCATCGGTTCTCCCGCTGCCGATCCGGTGCGGGCCCATTGACAACGGCGCCACGAATTCCTTGAATGCACTATCAAAGAACTCGCCCGGGAACGCAAGGGGACGCGAGGACAGGTCGTCCACGCGCCTCGGGATCCGGGAGCAGGGCCGCACGGCCGACCACGAGAAGAGGACCCATGACCACCACCGACGCCACCGGCATCTCGGTCGACCTCGACGCCGCGGAGCTCCAGGCGACCGACCGGGCGCACATCATCCACCCGTACCTGCCCTCGTCCTACGAGGAGCGGGTGATCATGGTGAGCGGCAAGGACTCGACGCTCACCGACGTGAACGGCAAGCAGTACCTCGACGCCACCGGCGGCCTCTGGCTCGCGCAGATCGGGCACGGTCGCGAGGAGATCGCGGAGGTCGCCGCCGAGCAGATCTCGACGCTCGAGTACTTCACGTCGTTCTGGGAGTTCAGCAACGACAAGGCGATCGCGCTGGCGGCCAAGCTCGCGAGCATCGCGCCCGAGCCGATCAACCACGTCTACTTCACCAGCGGCGGCTCCGAGGGCAACGAGGCCGCGCTGAAGATGGCGCGCTACTTCCACCACCGCAACGGTGCCGAGGGCCGGAGCTGGATCATCGCGCGGCGCAACAGCTACCACGGCATCGCCTACGGCGGCGGCTCGGCGTCGGGCTTCGACGTCTACCACGAGGGCTTCGGCCCGATGCTGCCCCACGTCGCGCACGTGTCGCCGGCGTGGCCCTACCGCAGCGACCTCTACGGCGGCCAGGACCCGACCGACTTCCTCATCGCCGAGCTCGAGGAGACCATCGAGCGCATCGGGCCGGACAAGGTCGCCGCGTTCATCGGCGAGCCGATCATGGGCGTCGGCGGCATGCTCGTGCCGCCGGACGACTACTGGCCGCGCGTCGAGGCCGTCCTGCGCAAGCACGGCATCCTGCTGATCCTCGACGAGGTCGTGACGGCGTACGGCCGCGTCGGCACCTGGTTCGCCGCGCAGCACTTCGGCGTCACGCCCGACATCATCGTGACCGCGAAGGGCATCACGAGCGGCTACATCCCGCTCGGCGCGGTGCTCGTCGCCGACCACGTCGCCCAGGTGCTCGGCCGCGACCACGGCTTCCCGATGGGCTACACCTACAACGGCCACCCGACCGCTGCCGCGGTGGCGCTGCGCAACCTCGAGATCATCGAGCGCGAGGGCCTGCTCGAGCGAGCCAAGACGATCGGCGCCTACCTGCACCAGCAGCTGCGCTCGCTGCTCGACCTCGAGATCGTCGGCGAGGTGCGCTACGTCGGGATGATGCACGCGGTCGAGCTCGTCGCCGACCGCGAGACCCGCGAGCCGCTGCCGCTCGTGAACCTCCTGCCCGACGAGATCCGCCGCGAGTCCGGCGTCATCGTCCGCGACTGCGGCCACAACCTGGTGCTCTCGCCGCCGCTGGTGTTCACCGAGGACGAGGCCGACCGCGCGGTCGAGGCGATGCGCTCGGTGCTCGCCCGCACCGGCACCGACGGCGTCCTCTCCTGATCCCCGGAGGAGCCGCGATGAGCAGTGCGCCCGCCGACCGCATCTTCGTCGGCGGGCGCATCCTCACGCAGGACGACGACAGCGCACCTGTCTCGGCGCTCGCGGTCACGGACGGCGTGATCGCGGCCGTCGGCGGCGACGACGTGCTCGAGCTGCGCGGCGACCGCACGGAGATCGTCGACCTCGGCGGCGGCGCGCTGCTTCCCGGATTCGTCGACGCGCATCTGCACGCCGTGATGGGCGGTCTCGCCCTCCTCGGGTGCGACCTGTCGACGGTGCACTCGATCGACGACTACCGCCGCATCATCAGCGACTACGCCGCGGGCCACGACGGGCCGTGGATCGAGGGCTCGGGCTGGTACGGCGACGTGTTCCCCGGCGGCTTCCCGTCCAAGGGGGAGCTCGACCGGCTCGTCCCGGACCGGCCGGCCGTGTTCATCAGCCACGACGTGCACAGCAGCTGGGTGAACTCGCGCGCGCTCGAGCTGGCCGGCATCGACCGCGACACCCCGGACCCCGACGGCGGTCGCATCACGCGCGACGAGCACGGCGAGCCCACCGGTCACCTGCTCGAGCTCGCGACCGAGCTGCTCTCGCCGTACCGGCCGCCGCTCTCCCGCGAGGTCCTCGATGCCGCCCTCGCCGCGGCGCAGGACCATCTGCACTCGGTCGGCGTGACGTCGTGGCAGGACGCGCTGGTCGGCGAGCTGTTCGGCATCCCCGACTGCTACGACGTCTACGCCGCCGCGACCGAGAGCGGCGCGCTCGTGTCGCGCGTGACCGGCGACCTGTTCTGGGTGCCGGGGCGCGACCTCGCCGACGCCGGCGAGCTCGTCGACCGCCGCGCCCGCAGCGACGGGCGGTTCCGCACCACCGCGGTGAAGCTCGCGCTCGACGGCGTCTGCGAGAACCTCACCGCAGCTCTGCACGAGCACTACGAGGGCCATCCGCACGAGTGCGGCCTGCCGTTCTTCGACGCCGAGGAGCTCGGCGCGATCACGCGCCTGTTCGACGACGCCGGGTTCGACCTGCACCTGCACGCGGTCGGCGACCTCGCTGTATCGTCGGCGCTCGATGCGATCGAGGCGCTGCCCGCGCGTTCCGACCGGCGCCACCAGGTGGCTCACATCGACCTCATCAAGCGCGACGACCTCGTGCGGATGCGGGCGTCGGGCGCCCTGGCCAACGTGTCGCCGCTCTGGGCCCGTCAGGACCCGATGCTCGTCGACACGAAGCTGCCGCTGCTCAACGCCGACCAGCAGGAGCGCCACTTCCTGTTCGGCTCGCTGGCGCGGGCCGGGGTGCCCGTGGCGTTCGGCTCGGACTGGCCGGTGTCGACGCCCGACCCGATCGCCGGCCTGCACACCGCGGTGAACCGCACGGCGGCGCCCGGCGACCCGCACGCGCAGGACCACCGGTCGCGCCACGAGCCGCTGCTCGCGCACGAACGGCTCAGCCTCGACCAGGCGCTGCGCGCCTACACCCGCGAGGCCGCGCGCGCCGCGCGCCTCGACTCGTACGCAGGGGTGCTGCGCACGGGTCGGGAGGCCGACCTCGTGGTGCTCGACCGCGATCCCTACGCCGTCGAGCGGGCCGACCTCGGGGCGCTGCAGGTCACTCAGACCTACGTGCACGGGGAGCGCGTCCACTCCCGCTGACGACCCGGCTGCCCGGATCGCTCAAGGGGAGGGGGTGGTCGTGTCGAGACAGGAGACGTGGGCGACTCATCGACGGTGGGTGGCGCTGTCGGCGTCGACGGCGTCTCCCGGGTGACCTACGCGACCGACGCGGTCGCGAGCACGCTGCCGGTCGCCACCGCGCTGGCCGTGGTGTTCGTGGGGCTCGAGGTCGCGCACCCTCTCGTGTTCGGTGAGAGCGCGGGCACGGCGACCACGGTGCTCACCGGGGTCTGCGCGGTCTTCGCCGCGTTCGTCGCCCTGCTCGCGGTGAGCGGCCGGGTCACGACGTCGAACGCCTACCCCCTGCTCGCCCTCGTGGTCGTCGGCGCCGTCGCCACCGGCTTCGTCCACCTCGTCGAGGCGCGCGACCCGCGCGACACCGTTCCGCTGCTGCTGCTCGAGGTCGGGATCGGCGCCGTCCTGCTGGCCCGTGCGTGGTTCCTCGGGTGCACCGCCCTGGTCTGGGCCGCGATCGTGGGCGCCGCGCTCCTCGTCGGCGGCCCGACCGCGACGTGGGCCTACTGGCTGTTCTACCTCGGCGTCGCCACCGTCCTCGCCGCCGTCGTCCACGAGCTGCGCCGGCGCAACCTGCGGATCGCCGCGGATGCCGTCGACCGCGCGATGCGGGCCGCGACGGAGGACGCAGCGACCGGGCTGGTCAACCGCCGCGGTCTCACGATGCTCGGCCGCGAGGTCGTCGCCGTCGCGCGCCGCCACAACGACGCGGTGCACTGCTCCTTCGTCGACGTCGACGGGCTCAAAGCCATCAACGACCACTACGGCCACGACGCGGGCGACGACGTGATCGTCGCCGTCGCGGAGGCGCTGCGCCGCTCGTCGCGCGAGGCCGACGTCGTCGCGCGCTGGGGCGGTGATGAGTTCGTCGTCGTCGGCCTCGGCGCGGGGGTGCCGCCGCTCGACCTCGAGCGCCGCGTGCAGCAGTACCTTCACGACGACGAGGGGCTCGCCGAGCACGTCGGCGCGATCGGCATCAGCGTCGGCCGCTCGATGCTCGAGCCGTGGGACACCGGCGACCTGCAGGGCCTGCTCTGGTCGGCCGACCGCGACATGTACGTGCGGCGCGCGCTCAAGGGCCGCACCGTCCCGCCCGTGCTCACTCTCGACCGCACGGTCGAGGACGACGACGCCTGAGCGTCCCGTCGCCCGGCGGGCGGATACCCTGCGCGGGTGGTCACCGCCGATGCGTCCCGCCCCGAGGAGGGGCTGCTCGACGACTCGCTGGCCGCACCCTTCACCCGCCTCGACGAGGACCACGCCGCCGCGCTGCTGAGCGAGGGCTGGGGGCTCGTGCCGTCGGCCGTCTCGCGCCTGGACACCGAGCGCGACGACACCTTCGCCGTGACGACGGGGTCCGCGACGTACGTGCTCAAGGTCGCGCACCCGCTCGACGACGTCGGCGTCCTCGACCTGCAGTGCGCCGCGCTCGCGCACGTCGCGGACCGCGACCCCGGCCTCCCCGTCCCGCACGTCACCCCGGACCTCGGAGGCGACCTGCTGCACCTCGTCGACGGCGACGAGCCGCGGCGCGCTCGGCTGCTCAGCCACCTGCCCGGCCGCGTCCTCGACTACGACGAGACCTCGGCCGCCGACCGGCGCGCGGTCGGTGCGGCGCTCGCGCGGCTGTCCCTCGCCCTCGCCGACTTCGACCACCCCGGCGCTCGGCGCTCGCTGCCCTGGGACCTGCAGCAGGCCGGATCGCTGCGCCCGCTGCACGTGCACGTGACCGACCCGCAGGCCCGCGTCGACGCGCTTGCGGTCCTCGACCGCTACGACGCGCACACCGGTGCCGCGGTCGCCGCGACCCGCCAGCAGGTCGTGCACAACGACCTCAACCCCGACAACGTGCTGCTCGAACCCGGTGCGCGCGAACCGGTGCAGGGGATCCTCGACTTCGGCGACATGCTGCGCACCGCGGTGGTCGCCGACCTCGCCGTCGCGATGGCCTACGCCGTCGACGCCGCCGGCTCGGGCGACGACCCGTGGACCGGTCCGTACGACGTCGCCGCCGGCTACCTCGCGGTCCGCCCGCTCGACGACGACGAGACCGCGCTGCTGCCCGACCTCGTCCGCACCCGCCTCGCCCAGCGCCAGCTGGTGAACTCCTGGCTGGTCACCGCCGATCCCGCCAACGCCGAGTACACCGGGCGCAGTCTCGTGCGCTCCGCGCCCTCGCTGCACCGCGTCGTCACGATCCCCGCACCGCCCGAGAGGGGCTGAGCATGGCCGCCACCGTCGGACCGTCGACGTACTTCGACCCGGCGCGCGTCGAGGAGCTCGACGACTCGACCGCGTCGCTCGTGCGCCGGCGCATCGCGGCGCTCGGGCCGGCGTACCGCCTGTTCTACGACCGGCCGCTTCAGCTGGTGCGCGGCGAGGGCTGCCGGCTCTACGACGTCGACGGCGTGGAGTACCTCGACGCCTACAACAACGTGCCGTCGGTGGGGCACGCGCACCCGCGCGTGGTCGCGGCGATCGCCGAGCAGGCGGCGCTGCTCTCGACCCACACGCGCTACCTGCACGAGGGGATCGTGCGCTACTCCGAGCAGCTGCTCGCGACGATGCCCGACGAGATCGGGCACGTCATGTACACGTGCACCGGGTCCGAGGCGGGAGACCTCGCGATGCGCCTGGTCAAGCACACGACCGGCGGCACCGGCGTCGTCGTCACGCGCAACGCCTACCACGGGGTGACCACCGAGGTGGCGGCACTGTCGCCGTCGCTCGGCGGGCTCGACAGCCTCCCGGACTGGGTTCGGGTGGTGCCGGCGCCGGACGACTACCGCGTCGACACCACCGGGCACTCCGGTCTCGGCGAGTGGTTCGCCGCGCAGGTGCAGGCGGCGATCGACGACCTCGAGGCGCACGGCATCCGGTTCGCCGCCTTCGTCGCCGACTCGGTGTTCGCGAGCGACGGCGTGCTCGCCGACCCGCGGGGGTTCCTGGTGCCGGTGCGCGACGTCGTGCACCGCGCAGGCGGGCTCTACGTCGCCGACGAGGTGCAGCCCGGCTTCGGCCGCACCGGCGACGAGCTGTGGGGCTTCGCGCGCCACGGCTCCGCCGCCGCTCCGTTCGTGCCCGACGTCGTCGTCATGGGCAAGCCGATGGGGAACGGCTACCCGGTGGCAGCCACCGCGATGCGGCCGGAGATCGCGGAGCGGTTCGGCCGCGACATGCGCTACTTCAACACCTTCGGCGGCAACCCGGTCGCGATGGCTGCCGCGCAGGCGGTCCTCGACGTGCTGCGAGACGAGGAGCTGCAGGAGAACGCGCGCGTCGTGGGGGAGCGGCTGCGCGCGCAGGTGCGCGAGCTCGACCACCCGTGCATCGGCGACGTCCGCGGCGCCGGCCTGTTCATCGGCGTCGAGCTCGTCCACCCCGACGGCTCCGAGGACGGCGACCTCACGCTCGCCGTGGTGAACGGGCTGCAGCAGCGCCGAGTGCTGGTCGCCACCGGCGGCCTGCACAACAACGTGCTCAAGGTGCGGCCGCCGCTGTGCTTCTCCGATGCCGACGCCGACCGCTTCGTCACCGAGCTCGACGCCGTCCTCACCGAGCTCCATGCCTAGGCACGTCCTCGTCCTCGGCGACTCGCTGACCTTCCACGGTCCGGACCAGCCGTACCGCCCGAGCGACCCGCGGCTGTACCCGAACGTGCTGGCCGCCTCTCTCGGTGACGACGTGAGCGCCGACGTCGTCGCCCGCATCGGTTGGACCGCGCGCGACGCGTGGTGGGCGCTGACCAAGGACCCCCACGTCTGGGGCGAGCTGCTCCCGCGCGCCGACGCGCTCGTGCTCGGCGTCGGGCAGATGGACCACCTGCCGGCGTCGCTGCCCACGTGGCTGCGCGAGGGGATCCCCTACGTGCGCCCGGGATCGCTGCGCCGCCAGGTGCGTCGCGCGTACGGCGCCGTGTCGCCGCACGTCATCCGGATCACCGGGGGTCCGCTGCGACAGCTGCCGCAGGCGGCGACCGACCACTACCTCGCCCGGATCGTGCAGGGGGTGCGCACGTACCGACCCGGCATCCCCGTGGTGCTGCTCGGTCCGGCGCCGCACGCAGCCGCGTCGTACCCGTCCCTGCGCCACCACGAGCCCGCGGTCGCCGCGGCGCGGAGCTGGTGCGCGACGCACGACGTCGGCTTCGTCGACCTCGACCCGCTCGTCGGCCCCTCGCTGCGCGCGGGCAACGGCAACCCCGACGGCATGCACTTCGGGTGGGACGCCCACGACGCCATCGGCCGAGCCGCCGCCGACGCCCTCACCACCGGCGGCTTCTGACCCTGCCCCACCCGGTCTCACTCGGCCAAGTGTCAAGCAGAGGCCGTCTGCCTAGCACTTGGCCGAGTGAGACCGGTTACTAGAGTGCGGGCATGAGCGAGCCGACGCGGTGGGTGACCGACAACCCCGACACGCACTCGCAGTCCTACGTCGAGAACTTCCGCCGGCTCGCCGCGCAGGGCAGCGACCTCGGCGGCGAGGCGCGGCTGCTCGACGCGGTCGTCCCGCCGGCGTCGCACGTGCTCGACGCCGGCTGCGGCACCGGGCGCACCGGCTCGGTCCTGCACCAGCGCGGGCACCGCGTCGTCGGCGTCGACGCCGATCCCGTCCTGGTGGCCGCCGCGCGCGAGGACCACGCCGGCCCGCAGTGGTACGTCGACGACCTCAGCGCGCTCGACCTCGCGGCGCAGGGTGTGAGCGACCCGTTCGACGGCGCGGTGATGGCCGGCAACGTCATGGTCTTCGTGGCTCCCGGCACCGAGCGCGGCGTGCTCGGCGGGATCGCCCGCCACCTCGCACCGGGAGCGCCGCTCGTCACCGGGTTCGCCACCGACCGGCACTACGCCCTGGTCGACTTCGACGACGACGCCGAGGCCGCGGGCTTCTGCGTCGAGCACCGGTTCTCCACCTGGGACCTGCGGCCCTACCGCGCCGACGGCGACTTCGCGGTCACGATCCTGCGACGGCTCCCGGGCTGACCAGCTCGCCCTCGTCGGCGACCTCGGTCGGCTGGGCGCCGCCGTGTCGGAGGGGCTGCCCGCGCAGCAGCCCTGCCAGGAGCAGACCGCCGGCGGCCCAG
The DNA here is from genome assembly GCA_044224785.1 of Candidatus Nanopelagicales bacterium. GTDB lineage: Bacteria > Actinomycetota > Actinomycetes > S36-B12 > CAIYMF01 > Longivirga. The sequence continues at coordinate 9,805 of JBGAJT010000107.1, forward strand.
ACGCCGAGCACCGCCAGCGCTCCGCCCGCACCCGCTGAGCCGAAGAACGCGACCGACCGCACGGCGGTGTTCGCGGCCCCGAGGGGGAGCAGCTGCGCCCAGGCGCCCCACGGCGTCGGCACCAGCTGCCAGGCCGAGGTCACGCCCGAGAACGGCATGCCGAGGAAGAAGATCACCAGGACCGACAGCCCGATGCCGCCCGGCCCGAGCAGCACCGCGAGCCCGCAGGTCGCAGCGGCGACCGCCAGCGACACGAGGCCGAGGACCGCCGCGTTGGCGACCACGTCACCGGTGAGGACGCCGAGGCCGGGCTGCAGCACCGCCACGCAGAGCAGGCCCGCGGCCACGGCGTACCCGAGGAGGGCGACCAGGCGCTGGAGGCGGCCGCGCGCCAGCAGCGCGATGACCGCTCCGGCCGCGAGCGACGTGATCGCCAGCGGCAGGAAGGCGATGGACAGCCCCGCCCCGTGCGGGTCGTCGGCGGGGGAGGGGACGAGGTCGGTGACCGTGACCGGGACCTGCGGGTCCGCCGCATGCACGGCAGCGGGGATGCCCTGCGACAGCGCCTGCGCGACCGCGCCGCTCGCGGCCGAGGCCGTGTAGACGGTGACGCCCGACTGCCCGAGCACGATCGCGCCGTAGACCTCGCGCGAGGTCACGGCGC
>JBGAJT010000108.1:0-4213 GCA_044224785.1 Candidatus Nanopelagicales bacterium
GGTCCTCGAGCGCGCCTCGTTCGCGCGCACCGAGGAGGTCGCCGCCGCCCTGCAGAAGATCGTGGGGGAGTGACGTGCCCGAGCTGATGCGCATGCCCGAGGTCGCGGCGGGCGCCACCGAGGCGATCCTCGCCGCGTGGAACGTCGCCCCCGGCGCCGCGTTCGCCGCGGGCGACCTGGTCGTGACGGTCGAGACCGACAAGGCGATCGTCGACGTCGAGGCCGACGCCGACGGCGTCCTGCTGCGCACCCTGGTCGAGCCGGGCGCCACGGTCGAGGTCGGCGGCCCCATCGCCCTGCTCGGCGCTGCGGGCGAGCAGGTGGACGACGTCGACCGCGCCCTCGCCGAGCTCGGCGTCGGGACGGCAGGTGCTGCGACCTCGGTCGCCGAGGTCGCCCAGGAACCCGAGGCGGCGGCACCCCCCGCGGCCGTGCCCCCGGCAGCCGCGACGTCCGGGGTGGTCGCGGAGACCGCCGACCACGACGGCCGGGTGTTCGCCAGCCCGCTCGCGCGTCGGCTGGCGCGCGAGGCCGGAGTCCCGCTCGCCCAGCTCACCGGCAGCGGGCCCGACGGGCGCATCCGCCGTCGGGACGTCGAGACCTCCGTCGCCCACCGCCCGGACGCCCCGACCGTCGCGGCGGACGCCGTTGCGACCGACGAGTTCTGGGACGAGCCGGTCTCGCGCATGCGGGCGGCGATCGCGGCCCGGCTGACGCAGAGCGTCCAGACCGCGCCGCACTTCTACGTCCGCGGCAGCGCGCGCGTCGACCGCCTCCTCGAGCTGCGCCGGGAGATCAACGACGCCGGCGGCGTGAAGGTCTCGGTCAACGACCTGGTGGTGAAGGCGGTCGCGAAGGCGCACACCGTCGTCCCGGACCTCAACGTGATCTGGACCGGCGAGGCCGTCCGGCACTTCGCGCACGTCGACGTGGCCGTCGCGGTGGCGACCGAGCACGGGCTGGTCACCCCCGTCGTGCGCGGGGTCGACCGGATGACGGTCACCGAGCTCGCGGCGGCCACCCAGGACCTCGTGATTCGCGCGCAGGAGAAGCGCTTGCAGCAGAGCGAGCTCGAGGGTGGCACGGTGTCGGTGTCGAACCTCGGCATGCTCGGCACCGAGGAGTTCTCGGCGATCATCAACCCGCCGCAGTCGTCCATCCTCGCCGTCGGCGCGGCCCGTCAGGAACCGGTGGTGGTCGACGGGGCCCTCTCGGTCGCGACGGTCCTGCGCGTCACGCTGTCGGTCGACCACCGGCCCGTCGACGGCGCGACCGCCGCGCGCTGGATGCGGTCGTTCGTCGAGCTCCTCGAGCACCCGGCGCGGATCCTCGCGTGACCGCCCGCACCCGTGCCCCGCGCGCGATGATCGTCGGACCCGAGCCCGAGGAGACCGCATGACCGACCAGGCCGTCGCGCTGCTCGGCGCGGGCAAGATGGGCGCCGCGCTGGTCGACCGCTGGGTCGAGGCCGGTCGCGCGGTCGTCGTCTGGAACCGCAACGGAGCAACCGCGCAGGCGCTCGTGCGCGACGGCGTGACCGCCGCGTCCACGATCGCCGAGGCGGTGCGCGGCCGCGCGGTCGTCGTCACCAGTCTCACCGACGGGCCGGCGCTGACGTCGGTGCTGCTCGACCAGGGCGGCCTGGCGGCGCTCGACCCGGGCACCACGCTCGTCGACCTGTCCACGGTCGACGTCGCGTCGTCGGAGGCCGTGTCTGCGGCCGCCCAGGAGCGGGGGATCGCCTACGTGCGCGGCGCCGTGAGCGGGTCGCCCCTCGTGGTGCGCGGCGGCTCGGCATCGCTGCTCCTCTCCGGCCCGGCCGATGCCGTGTCGGCGGCGCGGGAGGTGCTCGCCGAGGTGGCGCCCGCCCACCACGTGCTCGGCGAGGGCGAGCAGGCGCGCGTCGTGAAGATCGCCGTGAACTCGATGCTCGGCGCGACCATGCAGCTGCTCGCCGAGGCGACCGTCCTCGTCGAGGCGGCGGGTGTCGAGCGCGACGCGTTCCTCGATGCCCTCGACGGCACGGTGATGGCGAGCCGCTTCGTCAGCTACAAGGGTGCGGCGCTGCGCGCCCACGACTACGCGGCTACCTTCCGCACTGCCGACATGCGCAAGGACCTCGACCTGGCGGTGTCGTTGGGGGAGCAGGACGGGATCCCGCTACCCGTGGCTTCTGCGGTGCTGGGCCGGCTCGAGGAGGCGGTGGCCTCCGGCTACGCCGACGACGACTTCCTCGCCCTGGTCTGCGTGCAGCAGGCAGCCGCCGGTCGACCCGTCGACCTCCCTCGAGACCCCGCACCCTGATGTCCCCCACCCGCGACGCGCACCGACCACGAGAGGCGGAGCAGTGAGCAAGCTGACGGCGACGTACGGCACCAACCAGGTCGACTGGGAGTCGCGGCTGGACATGTCGCGCCTGCGCGACGAGCGGCTCGCGCGCCTCAAGGCCGAGCTCGAGCGCTCCGACCTCGCTGCGCTGCTGACCTTCGACTTCCACAACATCCGGTACATGACGGGCACGCACATCGGCACGTGGGCGATGGACAAGATGATCCGGTTCGCGCTGCTGCCGCGCGGCGGCGACCCGGTGCTCTGGGACTTCGGCTCCGCGGCCAAGCACCACATGCTGCAGGCGCATTGGCTCGACGACCCGCACGCGGCGGCCGGGCGCGGCGAGCACTACGGCAACCGCGCCGGCATCTCCACGCTGCGCGGCACGATCGGCCCGGGCGCGCGCCGCGCGGACGACGTCGCCGCGAAGATCGCCGGCGTCATGCGCGACTTCGGCCTCGAGGGCCAGCCGGTCGGCGTCGACATCATCGAGCCCGACGTCCTGTTCGCGCTGCAGGCGGCCGGCGTCCCCGTGGTCGACGGGCAGCAGTGCTTCCTGGCCGCCCGGCGGATCAAGACGCCCGACGAGATCGGCCTGCTGACCCAGGCGGCCTCGATGGTCGACGCCGCGTACGAGAACCTCTACGAGTTCCTGCGCCCCGGCGTCCGCGAGAACGAGTGCGTCGGCCTCGTGGCCAAGACGCTCTACGACCTCGGCTCCGAGCACGTCGAGGGCGTGAACGCGATCTCCGGCGAGCGCTGCTCGCCGCACCCGCACGTCTACTCCGACCGGCTCATCCGACCCGGCGACCCCGCGTTCTTCGACATCCTGCACTCGTTCATGGGCTACCGGACCTGCTACTACCGCACGTTCGCGGTGGGATCGGCCTCGCGGGCCCAGCGCGACGCCTACATCGTGTGCCGCGAGCTGATGGACCGGGCGATCGCCGCCGTGAAGCCGGGCGCCACCACCGCCGACATCGTCGAGCTCTGGCCCAAGGCCGAGGAGTTCGGCTTCCCGAGCGAGGAGGCGGCGTTCGCGCTGCAGTACGGCCACGGCGTCGGTCTCTCGATCTGGGAGCGCCCGATCTTCAGCCGCTACACGTCCTTCGACGCGCCGGAGACCCTCGAGGAGGGGATGGTCTTCGCGCTCGAGACCTACTGGCCGGCCGCCGACGGCTGGGGTGCGGCGCGCATCGAGGAGGAGGTCGTCGTCACGGCGACCGGCTGCGAGGTCATCACGAAGTTCCCGGCCGAGGAGCTGCTCGTGGCGGGCAAGCGCTACTACACGACCGGGGGCTACCTCTCGGCGGAGCGCGACTCGCAGTCGCACCTCAACACCGCTGCGGGGCGCGGCGAGGTCTGATCCCTCTCGGCCCGATAGCGACGGAAGGGAGTGGTGAGCCGCTCGGCTCACCACTCCCTTCCGGCTGTCGGCTGCACGACCCCGGACAGACGGGAGGGGCGGCCCGGGGTCGCCCGGCCGCCCCTCCTCCGTCTGGCGACGGACTACTCGTCGTGCGCCTCGACGGCGCCGATCTCGTGGTCGGAGTACTGGTAGGGGTTGTCGAAGAGCTCGTCGGGCGCGAGCTCGGGGTTCATGCCGTTGACCCACTTCTCGTCGCCGAGCGCCTGCTGCAGGTGGTCGACCGTCTGGCCGACGACCTCGCGGGCCTTGTCGAGCTTGTCGGCGGCACCGACCAGGCGTCCGTCGTGCTTGAGCACCTTGCCGTTGACGAGCACGGTGTGCACGTCGCCGCGGCCCGCCTGGTAGACGACGTGGCCGTAGGGGTTGAGCACCGGGAACATCGCGGGCGAGGCGTCGTTCTTGATGAGCACGACGTCGGCCTGCTTGCCGACCTCGAGGCTGCCGACCTTGTCG
>JBGAJT010000108.1:4222-10447 GCA_044224785.1 Candidatus Nanopelagicales bacterium
ACCACCTGGTGCGGCCCTCGCAGGGTCGCCCGCTCCACCGCGGCGTCGCCGGTGCCGTCGACCAGATCGAGGAAGTGGTCGAACTGCACCGCGAGCGGCTCTCCGGCGTGACGCACGAACGGGATCTCGACGACGGTCTCGGCGCGCAGCGGGTGGTTCACGATGGTCTCGCCGGCCTCGTGCGCCGCCATGTGGACGCGGACGCGGTCGGCGTTCGCGGTCGACCGCATCGCGTTGAACAGGTCGGCGCTCCACCAGACGCTGGTGTCCATCGAGAGCGACACCGGGACGCCGTACTTGCGCAGCTGCCAGGTGGGCGGGTAGCCCTGCCCCGCGCTGGACTCGCTCTCCGTGGAGACCGACGCGAAGCCGCCCGACGCCGCGATCTTGTGATAGCTGTCGGCCGACAGCGTCGTGGAGTGGACGTAGATCTGACCCGGCGTCATGAAGCCGTTGTCGTACATCAGGTTGATGCTCTCGTCCTTCGTGATCGCCCACACGCCCGCGTGGGTCGTCACGTTGACGCCGAGCTCTCGCGCCGCCTCGAAGGCCGCCCGCTCCGGGAACGTCGGGTCGCCGGTCACGTCGAAGGCGAGCTGGAACCCGACGAGGTCGTTGGTGCCGACGCGCCGCTGGACGAAGTCCTGGAACTCCGGCGACGTCGACCACTCCCACGGGCCCTGCTGGATGTTGCCGTAGGCCAGCACGAAGCGGCCGGGGATCTCCTCCAGGGCGTCGAGCGCGGCGTCGGCGTGCTGGGTGGTCTGCAGGCCGTGCGACCAGTCGACGGACGTGGTGACGCCGGCGTCGACCGCCTCGATGGCGGAGAGCAGGTTGCCCGCGTAGACATCCTCGGGGCGGAAGGACTTGCCCCACTCGAGGTAGTACCAGACGAAGTACTGCGTGAGCGTCCAGTCCGCGCCGTAGCCGCGCATCGCGGTCTGCCACATGTGGCGGTGCGTGTCGATCATGCCGGGCATGACGATGCCGCCGCGGGCGTCGATCTCCGCCGTGCCCTCGGGCACGGGCAGCGCGTGGCCGATGGCCTCGATGCGGTCGCCCACGACGAGGACGTCGGCGTCGGTCAGGACGGTGCGGGCCGCGTCCATCGTCAGGACGGTTCCGCCGCGGAGCACGACCGCGGGTGCGTCGGCGATCCGGGCGTCGGGGGTGGAGGACATCGCTCTCCTTCGAGCGGGCCGCCGGGGCGGCGCGGCTGGGTGATCCCGGCGCGCGTCCGCGGGCGGCCGCGTCGCCGGGTGGACCCACCCTGAGCGGCACTGAACGCGGCGTCAAGCGTTTCGTGTGAAGTAGTCCTGAAAATCTTCGCCGATCGCCTCCCGGCGCGGCGGGCCCGGACCGGGCTGCGGATCAGCTCGGGAGGCGCGAGGCGCCGACGACCTTGGCGAGCGACTCGAGCTGCCCGACGTCGCCGGCGGCCGAGGCCTCGTGGAGCACGATCCAGACGGCCACGACGTCGTCGGTGCCCTGGTTCTCCAGCCGGTGGGGCTCGGCGGCGTCGAAGGTGATGGTGTCGCCGGCGGCGACCGTCCAGGTGTCGAAGCGCTGGTGGAACGTGAGCTCGCCCGAGACGACGTAGGCGCACTCGAAGCCCTCGTGCTGGGAGAACTTCCCCGACTTCCCCGAGCTGCTGCCGGGGCGGTAGGTGACGAGGATGAACTCGAGCCCGGGCGGGGCCGCGTTGCTCAGCTTCTCCCAGGTGACACCGGATTCCAGCTCGATCGTCACGCGCTCCCCGTGCGTGAGCACCGGGGTCCGGGCGGCTCCGGCACGGGTGCGGCTCCGGGTCGACGGCCGGGTGCGCGCGACGACCACCGGCTCGGGCGAGGCCTCGGGCGCGGCGTCGTCGAACAGGTCGTCGAGGGTGAGACCGAGCTCGTTCACCAGGCGGTAGAGGGTGGCGACCGACGCGCGGCACCGCCCGTTCTCCACCTGCGAGAGCATGCTGGCCGAGACGCCGACGCGGCTGCCGAGCTCGCGCAGCGAGAGGCCGAGCTCCTGACGCCGACGCCGGAGGCGATCGCCTGCGGCGGCCTCCATGCGTCCTCCTGGTCCCGAGGGGGTGCGTTCATCGGGACTGTACTCCACGAGCGGGAGCGCCGGAGACGCCTCCGTGTTCAGCAGTGTTAAGCGCCGCTTGACGGTTCGGGTCGCGGCTCCTACTGTCGCGGCAGGCCGCCGGACCCCGGAGCGGCGCGCAGAGGCGGAGGTCGACATGACGGCGAGGCAGGGCACCGCGGTGATCCTGGGCGGTACGGCGGGCATCGGCCGCGAGCTGGCCGAGCGGCTGGCCGCCGACGGCATGTCGGTCGTCGTCTCCGGGCGCGACGCCGCCCGGGCGCAGTCGGTCGCCGCCGAGATCGGGCCGTCGGTCACCGGCATCGCGCTCGACCTCGCCGAGCCCGCCACGCTGCGCGACGCGCTGGCCGGCGTCGGCCAGGTCGACGCCCTGATCATCGCGGCGATCGAGCGCGACGCGAACTCGGTGAAGGACTACGACATCGAGGGCGCCACGCGCCTCGCGGTGCTCAAGCTCGTCGGCTACACCGAAGCGGTCCACGTCCTCGCCGACCGGCTCACCCCGACGGCGTCGATCGTGCTCTTCGGCGGCCTGGCGATGCTGCGCCCCTACCCCGGCTCCACCACGGTCACGACCGTCAACGGCGGCGTGAGCGCGATGATCCGCACGCTCGCGAGCGAGCTCGCGCCGGTGCGCGTCAACGCCGTGCACCCGGGCATCGTGGGCGACAGCCCCGCCTGGGAGGACAAGGACCTCTCGATGGTGATCTCGCGGACGCCGATCGGCCGCACCGTCACGATGGACGAGATCGTCGGGGCGACCCTGTTCCTGCTCGACAACGGCGGGGTCAACGGCCAGAACCTCATGGTCGAGGGCGGCGTGCTCGTCCGCTAGCAGCACCCCTGTCCGACCCGCGATCCCCGGGAGCGAGAGCCATGTACCACGTCACGCGCATCGACGAGTCCGAGAACGTGCTGCCCGCGGCGTACGACGGCCGCTCGCGCGGCTTCTCGCGCCAGCAGCTCGTCGGCACGTCGCAGGGCTCGCCGCACATGGGCCTCTACGTCTGCACGCTGGAGCCGAACGGCCACGTCGAGGCGGTCGTGCACTCCTACGAGATCAGTCTCTACGTGCTGTCCGGCGAGGTCGTGCTCACGATGCTCGGGCAGTCGATCACGCTGCCGGCCGACCACTGCGCCGCCGTGCCGGTCGGCGTCACCTACTCGGTGCGCGCGTCCGGGTCGGGTCCGGTCTCGTGGCTGCACATGGCGGCGCCGGCGCCGTTCGAGGACACGCGCCGCAAGGACACGTTCTTCACCGGCGAGAAGCTCGAGGACGCCGCGGTCGCTGCCGCCGACGTGCGCGACCCTCGCAACCAGAGCTCGTTCCGCTTCGACGCGGCGTCGATGGACCTCGACAACCTCGCCGTGGGCTCGAAGGTCGACGCCCCGCAGGTCTCCGCCAGCATGGCCACCGCGCTGCTCGCCTACAGCGGCATCGGAGTGCGCATGCTCGTCGACCAGCGGCTCAAGGCCCAGCTGCACACGATGTTCATGGTGCAGTACCAGCCGACCGCCATCGCCCACCCGCACGACCACCCCTTCGAGGAGGCGTACGTGATGGTCGAGGGCGAGGTGCACGCGCTCGTCGAGGGCGACGAGCTCGTCCTGCGCCCCGGCGACGTGCTCTGGGCGGGGGTCGGCGCGGACCACGGGTTCCACAACCGCGGCAACGGCCTGGTGCGCTGGATCGAGACGCAGGCGCCGCAGCCCCCGGCGCAGCACTCGTACCGCTTCAGCCGCGACTGGGAGTATCTGGAGAAGCTGCTCGACGCCGGCGAGTGACGTCGGCGCGGCGCGGGGTCGGAGGTCGCGGCGTGGAGATGCTCGAGGAGCGCGCGCGGGCGGTGCTGCCGCCCGAGGTGTTTGCCTACTACGCCGCGGGATCCGGCGAGCAGCGCACGCTCGCCGCGCAGGTCGGTGCCTGGGACGAGCTGCTCCTGCGTCCACGAGTGCTGCGCGACGTCTCGTCGGTCACCACGTCGACCACCGTCCTCGGGACGCCGGTGTCGTCGCCGGTCCTCGTCGCGCCTGCGGCGCTGCACGGCCTGGCCCACCCCGAGGGCGAGTGCGCCACTGCGACGGGCGCGCGCGAGGCCGGGTCCCTCCTCGTGGTCTCGATGCGCGCCAGCCGTCCGCTCGAGCAGATCGCCGCGGTCGCGGGTCCGTGGTGGCAGCAGCTCTACGTCCTCGGGGACCGAGGCATCTCCGACGAGGTGGCGCGGCGCGCGGCCGCCTCCGGCGCCGGCGCCCTCGTCGTCACCGTCGACGTGCCGTTCGTCGCGCACAAGCCGACCGGGCCGCTGCCGCCGCTGCCGCCCGAGGCGATCGTGGCGGCGCTCGCCGGACGCGACCCCAGCGACCCGCGGCTGCAGCAGGCGCCCGACCTCGGGGCCGCGGACCTCGCGCGGCTCAAGGAGATCAGCGGCCTCCCGGTGGTCGCGAAAGGTGTGCTGCGCGGCGACGAGGCGCTGCGCTGCCTCGACGCGGGCGCCGACGCCGTCATCGTCTCCACCCACGGCGGCCGCCAGCTCGACGGCGTCGTGCCCTCGGCCGTGGCGCTGCCCGAGGTCGTCGACGCCGTCGCCGGTCGCGCGGAGGTCTACGTCGACGGCGGGATCCGCACCGGCGGCCACGTGCTGCGGGCGCTCGCGCTCGGTGCCCGGGCGGTGCTGCTCGCCCGGCCCGTGCTCTGGGCGCTGGCCGTCGACGGCGCCGACGGCGTGCGCGACCTCCTCGACGGGCTCGCCGCCGACACCCGCGACGCCCTCGGCCTCGCCGGCTGCACCTCCCCGGACGACGTCGGGCGCGATCTCGTCCTCGTGTGAGGGAGGACCGGCCGTGTCGCACCCCTGAGGGGCCGGGCCCGGGTGCGAGCATCGAGGAGTGACCTCCATGCTCGAGCGACCCGCCGCGCGGCCGCTGCCGCCGCGGCAGCGCCGCTCGCGCGAGGAGGTCGTCGGCACGCTGCCCGTCGCGGCCGTGACCTGCGCCGTCTGGGCGGCCGGTGTCGGCCTCGTGGCCGTCGGCGCCCTCGTCACGCTGGCCTGGGCCCTCACCGGTCGGGGTGACGACGGCCTGGGCACCCCGGTGTCGGCGGCGGGCGTGCTCTGGCTCGCCGGGAACCACTCCGCCGTCACGGTCGGCACCGCCACCCTCACCCTGCTGCCGCTGCTGATGCTGGGCCTGGCCCTCACCCTCCTCGTCCTCGCCGGCCGCTGGGCCGTGCGCATCACGTCGACGACGTCGTGGGCCGACACCGCGCTGCTCGTGGTCGGCGGTGCCGCGACCTACGCGCTGCTCGGGATGCTCGTCGCGCAGGCGTCGTCGCTGGCCGGCGCCGAGGTCGCGCCGCTGACCGCCCTCGCCTCCTGCGGTGTTGTCGCGCTGCTGGGCCTGGGGGGCGGTGCCCTGTCCGGCGGCCCGCTCGGCCGTTCCGTCGTCGACCGGCTGCCCACCTGGGCGCGCGACGCGCTGATCGCGGCCGGCGCCGCTGCCGGCGCCCTGGCCGTCGTCGTCGGGATCGTCGCCGTGGTCGCTGTCGTCATGCGCTGGTCGACCGTCACCTCGCTCACGCACCAGCTCGCGCCCGGCGCGGGCGACGCCGTCGGCGTCCTGCTGCTGTCGCTGGCCTACCTGCCGAACCTCCTGGTGTGGGTGCTGTCGTACGTCGCGGGCCCCGGCTTCGCGGTCGGCGGCGGCACCGGCGTCGACCCGTTCTCGCAGACCGGCGGGCTGCTCCCGGTGGTGCCGCTGCTCGGGGCCGTCCCCGACCAGGCGCCTGCCGCCGGACCGCTGCTGCTCCTGCTGCCGGTGGCCGCCGGGGCGGTGGCCGCGCTCGTGCTGCGCAAGCGGCGCTCGCTGCCGCTGCGCGAGGAGGCCGTCGCGCTGATCGCCGGCGCCGGCGTCGTGGCCGTCGGCGTGGTCGTGCTGGCCTCGCTGGCCGGCGGCGCGCTCGGCGACGGGTGTGGCGGCCCAGCCGTCGAAGGCGCGGCGGGCGGCGGCGACGGCGGCCTGCACGTCCGCGGCATCGCCTTCGGGGATGCGTCCCATCACCTCTTCGGTGGAGGCGCTGATGACGTCGAGGGTTTTCTTGCCGGATGCGGCCGTCCAGCGGCCGTCGAT
>JBGAJT010000109.1:0-4571 GCA_044224785.1 Candidatus Nanopelagicales bacterium
GAGCATCCGCACGAGGCTCCATGAGTACGGCGGCAGCGCCTGGGTCGCCACGCCGGCCGGTGTCGTCGTCGTCCGTTGGGACGACCAGCGGCTGTGGCTGCTCGCGGACGAGCCGGTGGCGCTCACCCCGCTCGTCCACGGGCTCGACCTGCGGTACGCCGAACCCGTCGCGGCTCGCGACGGCTGGTTGCTCGCGGTCCGCGAGCTGCACGAGGACGGCGGCGTGAGCCACCAGGTCGTCGCCGTGCCTCTCGACGGCAGTACGGCGGACGACGCCGACGCGGTGCTGGTGCTCGCCTCCGGACACGACTTCTACGGCGCGCCGCGGCTCGGTCCTGACGGCGTCACCGTCTCCTACATCGCATGGGACCACCCGCAGATGCCGTGGGACGGCACGGTTCTCGGGCTCCGCGAATGGCGGCTCGACGGAGCAGTCGGCGACGAGCGGGTGCTCCTCGGCGGCACCGCGGAGTCGGTGCTGCAGCCGGAGTGGCTCGACCCGGAGCACCTGCTCTGCGTGAGCGACCGCTCGGGCTGGTGGAACCTCCACGAGGTCGGGCTGGACGGGTCGGTGCGCGCGGTCTGCCCGCGCGAGGAGGAGTTCGCCTGGCCGTTGTGGCTGGCCGGCTGGACGACGTACACGCTGCTCGACGACCGACGCGCGTTCGTGCTGCACGGGCGCGGCTGCACGCGCCTCGGGGTCCTCGACGTGCGCTCCGGCGAGCTCGTCGACCTCCCCGTCGACGCCGAGTGGCACCCGGGCCTGGGCACCGACGGCTCCCGCGTGGCCGGGGTGATGGCGTCGGCCACCAGGCCTCGTACGGTGGTGAACGTCGACCTGTCGAGCGGGACTGTCGTGGAGCTGCGCTCGGCCTCCTCCGACGTACCGGCCACCGACGTGCTGCCCCTCCCGGTGAAGCGCACGTTCGTGCGCGACGACGGGCAGGAGGTGCATGCCTACGTCCACGCACCGCACAACGGTGCGATCGAAGGACCGGCGGGAGAGCGACCGCCGTTCATCGCCATCGTGCACGGCGGCCCGACCGCGGCAGCGCACGGGATCCTCGACCTGGAGATCGCCTACTTCACCAGTCGGGGCATCGGCGTCGTCGACGTCGACTACGGCGGGTCCACGGGCTACGGCCGCGCCTACCGCGACCTGCTGCGCGGCCAGTGGGGCATCGTCTACGTGGAGGACACGGTCGCCGTCATGCGCGCGCTCGGCGACGCCGGCGACGCCGACCCCTTGCGCCTGTTGATCCGCGGCGGGTCCGCCGGTGGCTGGACGACGCTCGCGGCCCTCGTCGCCGGCGACGACTTCGCCGCCGGCATCGCCTACTACCCGGTGGCGGACCTGGTGCCCTTCGCCGAGGACACCCACGAGTTCGAGTCGCGGTACCTCGACGGGCTGATCGGTCCGCTGCCCGACGCGCTCGAGCTGTACGCCGAGCGCTCGCCGCTCACCCACCTCGACCGGCTGAGCACCCCGGTCCTGCTGCTGCAAGGGGCCGACGACCGCGTCGTGCCGCCGTCGCAGCCCGAGTCCGTGGCCAGCGCGCTCGACGGCTCGGGAGTGCCGCACCGGCTGCTCGTGTTCGAGGGCGAGCAGCACGGCTTCCTCGCCGCCGGGTCGATCGCCGCCGCGCTCGAGGCCGAGCTCTCGTTCCTCGCCCAGGTGCTGGGCTTCGACCGCCCCGACGTCCCCGTCCTCGACCTCGACCACTGACCAGCGCCGTGCCGTGCAGCCGTCGACGGCGCGTCGCGGCGAGGACCGTCAAGGAACAGCCGACGTAGCTGTCAACCATCACCCGATGACGTGTCAAGCCTCAGCCGAAGCCCCACTGTCAGGCATCAACCGAGGCACTACACGGCCTCCGTGGGGCGGGTGGGGCTCGAACCCACGACCTGACGGATTATGAGTCCGCTGCTCTGACCAGCTGAGCTACCGCCCCGTGCGGAGCGAGCCTAGCCAGCGCGACCTGCGCGCCCGGTGGCAGCGGTCCCGCGGTTCCACCGATCCGGTCGAACTCGACTGCTCACGTCCGCGTACGGCGCGACTCGGGGCCGGTCGTCCGATAGGACGGGTCCATGGACCAGGCACCGGCACGTGGCGACGCCCGGCAGTGGGTGCTGCCCGTGGCGCTGCCGGTCCTGCTCGTCGCCCTGATCCTCGTCGCGGACGCCCTCGAGGGCCCGAAGCCGGCGTTCGTCGGCGTGCTCGCCGTCGTGCCGATGTTCTCCGCGATCTTCGGCAGGCCGCTCCAGGTCGCGATCGTGGGAGTCGTCGCGTGGCTCGCGGCCCTCGGTTTCGGGATGGTCGCGCTGGACGGGAAGGCGCCCGCGCAGACCGTCCGTCTCGTCATCATCGCGATGTCCGGCGTGGTCGCCGTCCTCGCGGCCCGGCACCGGATGGCGGAGGAGCAGCGGCTGCGCACGGCCGAGCAGGACGCCGCCCGCGCTGCGCAGATGCGGCAGCAGGCCGACACCGACCAGCTCACCGGGGCGCTCAACCGCCGCGGCGTGCTGCGCAGCCTCGGCATCCCCGACGACCCGTCCGAGGACGACGTGCTCCCCCCACGCCCGCGGCGCACGACGCCGTGGACGGTCGCCCTCGTCGACCTCGACGCCTTCAAGCAGGTCAACGACCGGCACGGGCACGTCGCCGGCGACGAGTTCCTCCGCGCTGTGAGTCGCCGCCTCGACCGCGCCGTCGCCGAGTCCGACATCGTCGGCCGCTGGGGCGGCGACGAGTTCATCCTCGTCCTGACCGTCTCCCCCGACCGCGCCGAGCCGGTGCTGCGCCGCGTGCAGGACACGATCACGCGCATGCCGATCGAGACGACGCACGCGCAAGTACCGGCCGAGCTGAGCATCGGCGCGGCGGCGTGGGCGGTCGACGAGGCGTTCGACGACGTCCTGCGCCGCGCCGACCACGCGCTCTACGAGGGCAAGGCAGCCGGCGGCGGCCGCCTCGTCATCGACACCGCGCTGCCCGACGACGCAGAGCCGCCCGCCACGGCGCAGGCAGGCTGACCGGAGATGCCCGACGGGTGCGGCAGAGTAGGCCCGTGACCGACGGGATCGCGGGGATCGGCGAGCGCCTGCGCGACTGGGCCGACGACCTGCAGCGCCGTCGCACGCTGTTCGGCTTCCCCTACGCCGTCATCAAGAAGTACGGCGACGACGAGGGCGGCCGTCACGCCGCCCTCCTCACCTACTACGGGTTCCTGAGCATCTTCCCGCTGCTGCTGCTCGCCGTCGCCCTCGTGCAGATGGTCCTGCAGGGGAACGCGGAGCTGCGCCAGGAGCTGGTCGACCACATCGTCCCGCCCGACCTGCAGCAGACGGTGAACGACGCCCTGGCCCGGCTGCCGAGCAACGGCGTCCCTCTCGTCATCGCGATCGTCGGTCTGCTCTTCTCCACGATGGGCATCGTGTTCTCGGCGTACCAGACGCTGAACCACCTCGCCGCAGTCCCGCACCGCAAGCGGCACGAGTTCTTCCCGCGCTACCTGCGCATCTTCGCGATGCTGTTCGTGCTCATCGTCGGCGTCCTGGGCATCGGCGCTCTCGGCGTGGTCGTCGCGGCGATCCCCGACCTGCCGGGCGACTCGCGCGGCGCCGCGGCGGCGGGCACGGCGCTGCTCGTGTTCCTCATGCTCTGGGCGGCGACCGGGCTGCTGCTCCCCCACCGCGCGCGCTTCGCGATCGTGTGGCCGGCTGCGCTGCTCGGGTCGCTGACGATCACCGCGCTGCTCAGCTTCGGCGCCACGGTCCTGCCGCGCCTGGTGGCCAAGTCCGGCGTCGTCTACGGCTCGTTCGCCACGATCGTCGGCCTGTTCACCCTGCTCTACCTCGTCAGCCAGGTGCTCGTGTACGCCGGGGAGGTCGCGATCGTCCGGCGGCGCCGGCTCTGGCCGCGAGCCCTCGACATGACCAGGCCGACGTCGGCGGACCGGCGTGCGCTCACCTACCTCGCCCGCGAGCAGGAGCGCACCGTGGTCGAGCGGATCGACACCCGCTTCGACGCCGACCCCGAGGGCCCGGACTGACCCCGGAACGGCCCTCAGGACTTCGGCCGTTGTTCGGCAAGCAAGCCGTCGAGGTACTTCGCCCAAGCAAGCGGGGAAACCATCTTGTGCGTGTCGGCGGGGTCGGGAACGGACGAGTCCTTGAGCACCTTCCACACTTCCATCGCCGCTTCGTCACCTGCTCGCAGATCCTCCTCAACAACCCGCTCTGCCACACGCTGCCAATGCAGGCCCTCAGGTGAGTGGCGAGGATCGGTCGAGCCGCGCCATCCGGCAAGGATCCCGTGCCAGCGGTTCACCGCTTCGATCACCGCCTCGCTGGCGAAGGCAGTGAGTTCAACAGAGGTGGATCGTGAGAGGTCACCCGAGGACATCTCGTCCAAGAGATGCCGATACGCGTCGCGTCTGCCGTCCGACAGGCGCTGCGACTCCGCATGAAGACGCTGCACCTGGAACGTCCACAGACTGACCAAGAGACTCACAAAGACGGCCAGGGCAGCGATCACCAGCACGCCAAAGTCCTTGAGCGCGTCCCGGGAC
>JBGAJT010000109.1:4581-10359 GCA_044224785.1 Candidatus Nanopelagicales bacterium
ACTGCGGACGCCACGATCACACTGAGGATCACGACGTTCGTTCGACGGGCCTCCGCCTCGAGAACCGGGGCGTTGGGATTCCTCTGGATCGGTTGACGGGCCATAGACAAACGTTAGAGGAGTTGACCGACCCTCTCCGTGGCCCGAGCCCAGTGAAGACGGAGGCCCCAGGGACCGGGGGTCCTGGGGCCTCGAGCGCTCCCGCGTCTGGATTCGAACCAGAAACCGCCCGATTAACAGTCGGGAGCTCTGCCGTTGAGCTACGCGGGATCGTGCACCGCCGCGCTGACGCGACGCCCGAGGAGGATAGCAAGGCGCCCCCGTCGCATCGAAATCGACGTTCCCGGTGCGGAGCAGCGCACGGGCGTCCTGGCCGGCGGGCGAGGGGCGGCAGCCGGGCGGCTCAGACGCCCAAGGACCCGCGCAGCACGGCGAGCGCCTCGTCGGCCCGGGCGCGCAGCTGCGGGTCGGACGGGTCGAGGCCGGGGTCGAACACGACCGACCAGCGCAGGTCGGTGGAGCCGGGCGTGCGCCGGGCGACCAGCCGCGCACCCTGCTCGCCGTGGAGCTCGACGTGGTGCTGGACGACGATGCTCGCCTTGACCCGCTCGCGGACCACCTCGGGCAGCGAGCCGTGGTCCTCCGGCACCGGGAGTCGCAGCTCGGCCGGCCTGCCGCCCGACGGGTCCTGGGCGGTGAGGAGCAGCGCGGTCGCCTCCCACGAGGCGCGCAGCACGCGGTCCCAGTCCACCCGACCGGGCTCGACGCCCTCGGGCAGGACGAGCGCGGTCTCGGTCGCGACCAGGCTGGAGCCGACGCACGGCAGCCACGCGAGCACCCGCTCCGCCGGCACGCGCTGACGGACCTCGGCCGGCGGCCGCAGCCTCACGAGGAGGCTCCGCCCGCGACCTGCTCGCGCAGCCCGCGCCGGTAGGCCTCGAGCGCGATGACGTCGGCGAACACGGCCTGGTAGCTGTCGGGCTCGGTGGCCGGCTCGATGCGCTGCAGGCGCGCCTTGAGGTCGGTGATCCGGCGCGAGGCGTCGATCTCGAGCAGGCGCGCGATGACCGACTGCGCGTAGCGCTGGTCGGCCTCGTCGGTGGGCAGCGGATCGACCGACAGCTCGAGCACCACCGACCGCACCGCGTCGTCGGGGCACGCCGCGAGCACGGCGTCGAGCCACTCGCGGTCGGTGAGGCCGGCCGCAGCGCCGCCCGCGCCGACGATCGCGCGGTGCACCGCGAGATAGGCGGGCGACCGGAAAGCGTCGTCCTCGATCGCGTCGACCCACGACGCCGCGACCTGCGGATGCTGCAGGCAGACCTTGAGCGCCTCGCGCTCGACCGAGGCGACCTTGTCGCGCGGGTCGGGACGCGGCAGCCGCGGGACCGCCCCGGGCTCGGGCGCCGGCGCCACCGGCAGGTCCGGCGTACGCCGCTGAGCCGCGGGCTGCGACCTCGCGGCGGTGACGGCTCGGCGCACCTCGTCGTCGGGGATCGCCAGCCACCCCGACACCAGCCGGATGTACTCGGGCCGCAGCGCCTCGTCGCGGATGCGCGCGACGACGGGGGCCGCGGCGCGCAGACCCTGCACGCGACCCTCGGGGCGGTCGAGGTCGAAGCCCTTGAGCTCCGCGCGGATCGCGAACTCGAACAGCGGCACCTTGCGGTCGATGAGCGCCTGCACGGCCTCCGGGCCCTGGGCGATCCGCAGGTCGCACGGGTCCATGCCGCTGGGCTCGACGGCGACGAAGGTCTGCGCCGTGAAGCGCTGGTCCTCGCCGAACGCGCGCTGCGCCGCCTTCTGCCCTGCGGCGTCGCCGTCGAAGGTGAACACGACCTCGCCGGTGAAGACGCCGTCGTCCATGAGCAGCCGTCGCAGCACGCTGATGTGGTCGGTTCCGAACGACGTGCCGCAGGTGGCGACCGCGGTCGTCACACCGGACAGGTGCGCGGCCATGACGTCGGTGTAGCCCTCGACGATCACGGCCTGCTTGGCCTTCGCGATGTCCTTGCGCGCGAGGTCGATGCCGTAGAGCACTTGGCTCTTCTTGTAGAGCGGCGTCTCGGGGGTGTTGAGGTACTTGGGGCCGTCATCGTCGTCGTAGAGCTTGCGGGCGCCGAAGCCGACGACGTCGCCCGAGGTGTCGCGGATCGGCCACACCAGCCGGCCACGGAAGCGGTCGTAGATGCCGCGCTGCCCGCCGCGCGCGACGAGCCCCGCCTCGACGAGCTGGTCGTCGCTGAACTTCAGGCCGCGCAGGTGCCCGAGCAGGACGTCCCAGCCCTTGGGCGCGTAGCCGACGCCGAAGTGCGCGGCCGCCTCGGCGTCGAAGCCGCGCTCGGTGAGGAAGCGCCGCCCGATCTCGGCCTCGGGACTCGCCAGCCGCTCGACGAAGAACGCCGCCGCGGCCTTGGTCGCCTCGACCAGCCGGCTCCGGTGGCCCGCTGGACGCGCTGGTCCGGACGAGTTCTCGGCGTACCGCAGGGTGACGCCGTAGCGACCGGCCAGCTTCTCGACGGCCTCGGTGAACGACAGATGGTCGATCTTGCGCAGGAACCCGATGGCGTCGCCGCCCTCGCCGCACCCGAAGCAGTACCAGGCGCCCTTGGCCGGGCTGACGTTGAACGACGGGCTGCGCTCGTCGTGGAAGGGGCACAGGCCCTTGAGGCTGCCGCCGCCCGCGCTCTTGAGCGTGACGTAGTCGCGGACGACCTCGTCGATCCGGGCCTTCTCGCGCACGAGGACGACGTCCTCGTCACGGATCCGGCCTGCCACGCTCCCGATCCTAGGTGGGCCGTCCAGCGGGCTCTCCGGGACCGGTCCCGGGCTGGGGACGCCCGCCGCCGGTCCGGGTGGCAGGCTGGGGCCGACCCACCGAGGAGGAGCCATGCCCACCCGCACCCGGCCCTGGCGCTCGACCCGGTCGCGCTGGTCGATCGCGAGCACCGACTCGCTGCTGTCGATCGGCTCCGCCGGCTCGATCCTGTCGATCGGGTCGGTCGGATCGGTGCTCTCGGTCTTCTCCGCCTTCTCCACCGGATCGTTCCTGAGCGTGGGCTCGCTGCTCTCGGACCGCTCGGCGTTCTCGACGCTGTCGTCGCGCTCCGCCCTCTCCGTGATGTCGCACCGCTCGACGATGTCGGTGATGTCGTCGCGGGCCCGGCTCGCGGTCCGCAACGCCCGTCGGCGCTGACCGCCCCCATCCGGGCCCACCGCGTGGTGGGATTCGGCCGTGGGGAGCATCGACGACGTCGTACGCCGGGCACGGTCCGCGGTCGAGGCGCTGGAGGCCGCGCAGGACGCCGCCGTGCAGCCGCTGGCCGTGGAGCAGTGGGACCACGACGGCGAACCGCTGCCCGTCCCCGACGCGCTCGCCGCCCTGGGTTCGCAGGTGCGCCCGGCCGCGGTCGGCGACGGCTGGGGCCCGGTCTGGGGCACCACCTGGTTCCGGCTGCGCGGTCGGGTGCCCGAGGGCTGGTCCGGGCGACCGGTCGAGGCCGTGGTCGACCTCGGCTACGACGGCTGGGGCCCCGGCTTCCAGGCCGAGGGCCTCGTCGTGGCGCCGACCGGCGTACCGGTCACCGGCCTGCATCCCCGTCGCCAGCGGGTGCTCGTGCAGGAGCAGGCCGAGCCCGGCGCGCTCGTCGAGCTCCTCGTCGAGGCCGCGGCCAACCCGAGCGCCGGGCCGGGCGAGCGGGGCACCGACCCCGTCGCGCGTCCGGCCGGACCGGTCTACCGGCTCGCCCGCGCCGAGCTCGTCGTCCCCGACCACGAGGTCCGCGCCCTCGCGCTCGACCTCGACGTCTGCGCGACCCTGCTCGCCGTCAACGCGCCCTCGCGCGGGCCGTCGCGCCTCGCCGACGACGAGCGGCTGGCCGACGTCGCCGAGGCGGTGGCCGACGCGTGCGACCTCGTCGACGACGGCCGCGCGCCCGCAGGTGCTTCGGCGGCCCGGGCGCGGCTCGCGACCGTCCTCGGCGTACCGGCTCCGGACGACGCCCCGCGCCTGTCCCTCGTCGGCCACGCGCACCTCGACACCGCGTGGCTCTGGCCGGTGCGCGAGACCCGCCGCAAGGTCGTGCGCACCAGCGCCAACGTCCTGGCGCTCATGGACGACGACCCCGGCCTCACCTACGCCGCGAGCCAGGCGCTGCACGGCGCGTGGCTGCGCGAGGACCACCCCGCGCTGTGGGACCGGGTCCGGGCGCGCGCGGCCGAGGGACGGTGGATCCCCGTCGGCGGCATGTGGGTCGAGAGCGACGTGCTCCTCGCCTCGGGCGAGTCGCTCGCGCGCCAGCTCGTCCACGGGCAGCGCTTCTTCGCCGACGAGCTCGGCCGCGAGGCGAGCACCGGCTGGCTCCCCGACTGCTTCGGCTTCACGCCGGCCCTGCCTCAGCTGCTCGCGCAGGCGGGCATCGGCTCGTTCCTCACCCAGAAGCTGTCATGGAACGACACCAACCGCTTCCCGCACCGCTCGTTCTGGTGGGAGGGGCTCGACGGCACGCGCGTGCTCTGCCACTTCCCCACCGTCGACACCTACAACGCCGAGCTCGGCGAGCAGGACCTGCTCATGGTCACGCACACTCGCGCCGACCACCGCCACCACCCGGACTCGCTGGCGCCCACGGGATACGGCGACGGCGGCGGCGGACCGACCCAGGAGATGCTCGAGCGCGCGTCGCGCATGCGGTCGGTCCTCGGCCTGCCGCGCACCGAGCACGTCGACCCCGACACGTTCTTCGCGCGCCTGCGCGACCAGGACGCCGTCGAGCCGCTGCCGGTCTGGCGCGGCGACCTCTACCTCGAGACGCACCGCGGCGTGTGGACCTCGCAGCGCGAGACGAAGGCCGGCGACGCCCGCGGCGACGAGGCGCTGCGCGACGCCGAGTCCTGGTGCGCCACGGCCGCCGTGCTCGCGGGTGCGGCGTACCCGTACGTCGCCCTCGACGCGCTGTGGACGCGCCACCTCGTGCTGGAGTTCCACGACATCCTCCCCGGATCGTCGATCACCCGCGTGCACGTCGAGGCGGAGGCCGAGCACGCCGACGTCCTCGCCTCGACCCTCGCGTTGCGCGACGCGGCGCTGGCGTCGCTGGGTGCCTCGGGCCGCGCGACGGAGACGGCGTACACCGTGCCCTCGGGCGCGGTGCTCGACAACGGGCTGCTGCGCGCGACCTTCGACGGCCGCGGGTGCCTCGTGTCGCTGGTCGACCTCGCTGCCGGTCGCGAGCTGGTGGCACCCGACGAGGCGCTCGGCACGCTGCGCCTGCACCGCGACCTGCCGCAGTACTTCGACGCGTGGAACATCGACCGCGGCACGGTCGACGACTTCGAGCAGCTCGACGACGCCGCCTCCGTCGAGGTGCGCCGCGACGGCCTGCGCATGACCCGCACGTTCGGGGGCTCGACCGCCACGCTCACCTGGCGGCTCCCGGTCGACGCCACCCGGCTCGAGGTCGAGGTGTCGGTCGACTGGCACGAGGACGGGCGGCTGCTGTCGCTCGCGTGGCCGCTCGACCTCCGCGCCGCGCACGTCACGGCAGGCGTGCAGCACGGGCTGCTGCAGCGACCCCTGCATGCCAACACCACCTGGGAGCAGGCCCGCTTCGAGGACTGGTTCCAGGGCTACCTGCACCTGGCCGAGGGCGCCTGCACCGCGGTCGTCGTCACGGCCGACGCGCACGGGTACGGCGCCACGTCGACCCCGCGCGACGACGGTGGCACGACCACGACGCTGCGGGTGTCGCTGCTGCGGGCTCCGGCGTCCCCCGACCC
>JBGAJT010000010.1:0-23221 GCA_044224785.1 Candidatus Nanopelagicales bacterium
TGAAGTTTCCGCGCTAACCTCTCCCTCACCCGTGTCCGGCTGCAAAGTCCTCATCGTCGAAGATTCGCGCGCGACCCGCGAGCTGCTGGCGGCCGCGATCGAGGTGCTCGATGGCGTCGAGGTCTTCACCGTGGTGAGCGGCTTCGAGGCGCTCAAGGTGCTGCGCTCCCCCACCAAGCTGCTGCTCATCCTGTTCGGCAGCGTGCTCTGGAACGTGATCGCGGCCATGGCGCTCGGCGCCTCGGTCCGCGCGTTCGGCCAGACGGCGACGTTCGCCGAGCTGATCCTGATCAACACGCTCGTGGCGCTCTTCTCCGGGCTCATGCCGATCCCGGGCAACGTCGGCGTCTACGAGGCTGCGCTCACCGCGGGTCTCGTCGCCATCGGGATCCCGCAGGCGGCGGCGATGTCGACCGCGATCGTCTACAGGCTCGCGACGTACGCCGTGCCGGCGGTCTACGGCTACATCTCGCTCACTCTCATGCGCCGCCGCGGCTACCTCTAGGGCTGGTCGGCCTCGAGCGGGCCGAAGAACACCGTGAACGACGCGAGCCGCCCGTCGTCGGCGACGGTGCAGACATCGATGCCCTCGAGCAGCGCTGCACCGGCGGGATCGACGAACACCCACGAGAACCGGATGACGTCGTGGTGCTGGTCGATCGCGCTCGTGCGCAGCAGCACCGCGCCCGGGAACTGCTCCTGCACACCGGCGATCACGTCGCTCAGAGCTTCGAGCCCGGTCACCTCAGCACCGGGGTCGCAGTAGGGGACGCTCTCGACGACGGTACGGGCCAGCATGGCCAGCCGCGCCGCGGCGTCCGTCTCGCTCCACACCGCCGAGTACTCCGCGATCACGTCCTCGATCGTCACGACTCGGCCTGACCGATGTTGACCATCCAGGCGACGCCGAAGCGGTCGGTCAGCATGCCGAACTCGTCGCCCCAGACCTGCTTCTCGAGCGGCATGGTGACGGTGCCGCCCTCCGACAGCCGCTGCCACCACCGGACGAGGTCGTCCCGGTCGTCGCCGAAGAGGCTGATCGTGATCGCACCGCCCGGGCTGTGGTCCATTCCCTCGGGCGTGTCCGACGCCATCAGCAGGAGCCCGGCGGGAGTCTTCAGCTGCGCGTGCATCACCTTTCCGGCGTCGGGGCCCTCCATCCCGAAGTCGCCGAAGGTGCTGACGTCGAGGTCGCCCCCGAGCACGTCGCGGTAGAACTCCATTGCCTCGCGCGCGTCGTCGCGGAACGCGATGTAGGGGCAGAGCGTGCTGGCCATGGGACCTCCTCGGACGGTGTCGCCACGCTAGTCGCGAGGAGGGACGGTCACCAGATCTCGATGCGGTCCTCGCGGGTGCGGAGCATGGGCGCGTCGTCGGGGAGCCCGAAGGCCTCCTGGAACGCGTCGGAGTTCGCGAGGGGCCCGTGCACGCGCCAGCGGCGCGGGCTGTGCGGGTCGATCTGCGCGTACGTGCGCGCGAGCTCGTCGCTCATCCGGCCGCGCCACACGGTGGCCACCGACAGGAAGAACCGCTGGGCCGGCGTGAGGCCGTCGACGTCGGGCGAGCCCGCGCTCACCCGGGCGTGCGCGCGCTGCGCCAGCGCCACGCCACCGAGGTCGGCGATGTTCTCCCCGAGCGTGAGGCGCCCGTTCACGTGCACCTCGTCGACGGCGACGTACTCGTCGAACTGCGCGACGACGCGGTCGGCGAGACCGGTGAAGTGCTCGGAGTCCTCGGCCTGCCACCAGTCGCGGAACGCGCCGTCGGCGTCGAAGCGTCGGCCCTGGTCGTCGAACCCGTGGCTGATCTCGTGCGCGATGACCGTACCGATGCCGCCGTAGTTCACGGCGTCGTCGGCGTCGGCGTCGAAGAACGGCGGCTGCAGGATGCCCGCCGGGAACACGATCTCGTTGCGCACCGGGTGGTAGTAGGCGTTGACGACGTGCGGCGGCATCTCCCACTCGGTGGGGTCGACCGCCTCGTCGAGCTTGCCGAGCTGGTGGTCGAGGTCGAAGCGCGAGGCCTCGATGCGGTTGTGCGCGTAGGACGAGCGGTCGATCTCGATGCCCGACCAGTCGCGCCAGACGTCGGGGTAGCCGATCTTCACGCCGAACGCGTCGAGCTTGACCAGCGCCTTCTCCCGGGTGGCGTCGGTCATCCACGTCCGCGTCTCGAGCGAGGTGCGCATCTCGGCGAGGACCTCGTCGACGAGGTGCTGCGCGCGGTCCTTCGCGGACTCCGAGAACGTGGCGCGCACGTAGAGCTGCGACAGGGCCTCGCCCATGTCGGAGCCGACCGCGGCGACGACGCGCTTCCAGCGGTCCTTGGGCTCCTGCTTGCCCTCGATCCGCCGGCCGTAGAACGAGAACGCCTCGTCCTCGAACCGGGCGGGCAGCGCGTCGGCCGCTGCCTTCACGATCTGGAAGGCGGCATAGGCGTGCAGGACCTCGAGGTCGGTCGACGTCACGATGTCGTGGACGGCGGCGAGGTACGCCGGCTGCGCGACGTTGACGAACTCGGCGTGCGATGCCCCGAGCGCCCGCAGGTAGCCGGGGAGGTCGAGGCCCGGCGCCATCGCGTCGAGGTCGGTCACGGCGGTCTTGTTCAGCGTGCGACCGCGGTCGCGCGCCTCCTCAGCCTTGAGCCGCGGCTCGGCCAGGCGGGTCTCGAACGCCAGCACGTCGGCGGCGTGCGCGGCCCAGTCCTCGAGGCCGGCGTTGTGCAGCTGCGCCGCGACGTGCTCGACGTAGGCCTCACGCAGGCTGACGGCGGCCTCGCTGTCGGCCAGGTAGGACTCGCGGTCGGGGAGGCCGAAGCCGGCGGGGACGAGCCAGAGCAGGTAGCGCGACGAGTCCTCGTGGTCGACCGTGGCGCCCGCCGCGAGCAGCAGCGGGATGCCGTGGCGGATCACGGTCGGCAGGTGCGCGAGCCACTCCTCGTGGGTGGTCGCCGACGTGACGGCGTCGAGCAGTGGCGCGATCGGCGCGACGCCCGCGGCCTCGATGGCGTCGACGTCCATGCCCGAGGCCCAGAAGTCGCCGAGCTTGCGCTCGAGCTCGTCGGCGGGGGAGTCCGCGGCGCGCTCGAGCTCCGCGCGCAGGACCAGCTCGTTGCTGGTGAGCAGCTCCTCGAAGGAGCCCCAGCTGCCGAAGCCCGCGGGGATCGGGTTCTCGTCGATCCAGCCGCCGTTGGCGAAGCGGTAGAAGTCGACGGCGGGGTCGGCCGACGGGTCTCGGTCCTCGGGGCGCAGCGTCACGGTGGTCCTCTCGAAGGGTGCGGCTCCGAACCTAGCCGCAGCGTCCGCGCCGCGCCGCGTCAGTCGGTCTCTTCGGCCCCGGCCCGGTCCAGCGCGTCCTGCTCGTCGCGGCGCGACTTCCAGGCCGAGGCCCCCAGGCTCACGATGAACGCCACGAACGTCACGAGGTAGACCTGGCCGATCACCGCCTCGCTGTTGGCGAGCAGCCGGCCGATGGGGGTGTGCGCCGTGAAGTCGCCGTACCCCACCGTGGTGATGCTCGTGAGGCTGAAGTACATGAACGTCGACGACGGCTGCACCTCGCCGAAGAACCGGAGGTCCTCCGCCCGGTTCACGGTGATGAACAGGTAGAAGTACGCGACGGCGATCAGCAGGTACGCCGAGATCGCTCCGAGGATCGTCGCCAGGGTGATGTCGCGGTGCCGCACGAGGCGCAGCACGACCACGATCGGGGCGAAGATCGAGAGCAGCACGAGGACGCCGGAGACGCCCACCGCGGCGCTGCCCTGCGGCGTCCGGTCGCCGAGCAGGCTGGCGGCGTAGCCGAGGACGACGAGCACGACCAGGACGTCGACGAAGCGCTGCCGCTGGCGGCGCAGGCCGGACGCGCGCAGCGCCACGATGAGGGTCAGACCGACGACCATGGCGGAGATGAGCGAGCCGAGGTCGCGGCTGTGGGAGTAGCCGCCGCCGTTGATGTCGACGAGGGCGAGGCCGACGACCGACACCGACGTCAGGAAGAGCAGCAGCCCGAAGCGGTCGAGGCCGCGGCCCTCGTCGTCGAACGTGCGCTCGACCCAGCTCCGGCGCACCTTCTTCGTGGGTCCGCCCGGCTGCGGTCCGGCGGGCGCGGTCACTGAGCGCCGGCTCGGCGCAGGGCCTCGGAGAGCCGCGCAGCGGCGGTGACGACCGCCTGCGCGTGGAGCCGGCCGGGGGCGCGGCCCAGGCGCTCCATCGGACCGCTCACCGACACTGCCGCGACGACGCGGCCGGCCGGGCCGCGCACCGGGGCGGAGACCGACGCGACGCCGACCTCGCGCTCGCTGACGCTCTGCGACCAGCCGCGTCGGCGCACGCCGGCCAGCGTGGTGGCCGTGAACTTCGCTCCCATGAGCCCGCGGTGCATGCGCTCGGGCTCCTCCCAGGCGAGCAGCACCTGGGCGGCGGACCCCGCGTGCATCGACAGGACCGCGCCGAGGGGGACCGTGTCGCGCAGCCCGGAGAGCCGCTCGGCGGCGGCGACGCAGATGCGCTGCTCGCCCTGGCGGCGGTAGAGCTGGCAGCTCTCGCCGGTGGCGTCGCGCAGGGCGGTGAGCACCGGCCCGGCTGCAGCCAGCAGCCGGTCCTCGCCGGCCGCGGTCGCGAGCTCGGCGAGCCGGGGGCCGAGCACGAACCGGCCCTGCAGGTCGCGGGCCACGAAGCGGTGGTGCTCGAGCGCGGTGGCGAGCCGGTGGGCCGTGGGGCGGGCCAGCCCGGTCGCCTGCACGAGCCCGGCCAGGGTGAGCGGGCCCGCCTCGAGCGCTCCCAGCACGGTCGCGGCTTTGTCGAGGACGCCGACTCCGCTAGTGTTGTCCATGTGCTGATACTGCCGTCTCAGCATACGAGATGGCAAGTCGTAGGTCGATGACGGCGAGTCCGACGGGCGAAGGAGCTCTCATGGGCAGGACGCTGGCCGAGAAGGTCTGGGACGCGCACGTGGTGCGCCGCGCGGAGGGCGAGCCCGACCTGCTCTACATCGACCTCCACCTCGTGCACGAGGTCACCAGCGCGCAGGCGTTCGACGGGCTGCGCTCGGCGGGGCGCCCGGTGCGCCGCCCCGACCTCACCCTCGCGACCGAGGACCACAACATCCCGACGATCGACATCGACAAGCCGATCGCGGACCCGGTGTCGCGCGCGCAGGTCGAGGCGCTGCGCGTGAACGCGGCCGAGTTCGGCGTCCCGATCTACTCCCTCGGCAACGCCGAGCAGGGCATCGTCCACGTCGTCGGCCCGCAGCTGGGCCTGACCCAGCCGGGCATGACGGTCGTGTGCGGCGACTCGCACACCTCGACGCACGGCGCGTTCGGCGCCCTCGCGTTCGGCATCGGCACCAGCGAGGTCGAGCACGTGCTCGCCACGCAGACCCTGCCGCTCAAGCCCTTCAAGACGATGGCGATCGAGATCGAGGGCCCGCTGCCCGCGGGCGTCACCGCGAAGGACATGATCCTGCGCGTCATCGCCGAGATCGGCACCGGCGGCGGCCAGGGCTACGTCCTGGAGTACCGCGGCGAGGCCATCCGCGCGCTCTCGATGGAGGCGCGCATGACCGTCTGCAACATGTCGATCGAGGCGGGCGCACGCGCCGGCCTGATCGCCCCCGACCAGACGACGTTCGACTACCTCGAGGGCCGCGACCGCGCGCCGCAGGGCGCCGAGTGGGACGCCGCGGTCGCCTGGTGGCGGACGCTGGAGACCGATGCCGACGCCGAGTTCGACCGCGTGGTCCGGATCGACGCCGCGACCCTCGCGCCGTTCGTCACGTGGGGCACCAACCCCGGCCAGGGCGTCCCGCTGTCGGCGGCCGTGCCGTCGCCCGACGACTACGCCGACCCGTCGGAGAGGGCAGCTGCCGAGCGGGCCCTCGAGTACATGGGTCTCGCCGCCGGCACGCCGATGCGCGAGATCCCGGTCGACACGGTGTTCATCGGCTCCTGCACCAACGGCCGCATCGAGGACCTGCGTGCCGCGGCGGCCGTGCTCGAGGGCCGGCAGGTCGCCGAGGGCGTCACGGCCCTCGTCGTACCGGGCTCGGTCCGCGTCCGTCTCGCTGCCGAGGCCGAGGGTCTCGACAAGGTCTTCGAGGCAGCGGGTGCGCAGTGGCGCAACGCCGGCTGCTCGATGTGCCTGGCGATGAACGCCGACAAGGTCGCGCCGGGGGAGCGCAGCGCGTCGACCTCCAACCGCAACTTCGAGGGCCGTCAGGGACCGGGCTCGCGCACGCATCTCGTCTCGCCCCAGGTCGCGGCCGCCACGGCGGTCGTCGGCCGGCTCGCCTCGCCCGCCGACCTCGCGCCCGTCGGCGCCTGAGCAGGAGGAACCGCCATGGAGAAGTTCACCGTCCACACCGGTCGTGCCCTGCCGCTGCGCCGCAGCAACGTCGACACCGACCAGATCATCCCGGCCGAGTACCTCAAGCGGATCACCCGTCACGGCTTCGAGGACGCCCTGTTCGCCGCCTGGCGCCAGGACCCGTCCTTCGTCCTCAACGACCCGGCTTACGCCGGCGTCTCGATCCTCGTGGCCGGTCCGGACTTCGGCACCGGCTCCTCGCGCGAGCACGCGGTGTGGGCGCTGCAGGACTACGGCTTCCGCGTGGTCCTCTCGGCCCGCTTCGCCGACATCTTCCGCGGCAACAGCGGCAAGGGCGGCCTGCTCACCGCGGTGGTCGACCAGTCGGTCGTCGACGCGCTCTGGGACCTGATCGAAGCCGACCCGACGACCGAGATCACGGTCGACCTCGGCGCTCGCGAGGTGCGCGCCGGCGAGCTCGTGGCCCCCTTCGAGGTCGACGACTACATCCGCTGGCGCCTCATGGAGGGCCTCGACGACATCGGCCTCACGCTGCAGCACGAGGCCGAGATCACGGCGTTCGAGGCGTCGCGCCCGGCGTTCGCCCCCACCACGGCCTGATCCCGGTCGCCGCCCGCGGCGCCCGATACCGGACGACGTGACGAACCGCACCCCGAAATCGTTGCGACACAACCGAAAACATCGGCGCGCCGTCGTTGCTTGACCCCCGCACGCCGTCTAGGTTTCTCAGGAGCCGGACGGTGGGTCCGGCATTCCTTCCGGAGGAAGAATCATCGTGGCAGAGAGCGTCAACAAGGCCGAGCTGATCGACCGGCTGTCCGACAAGCTGGGCATCACCAAGAAGGCCGCCGGCGAGGCCATCGAGGCCATCGTCGAGGAGATCACCAAGTCGGTCGCCAAGGGCGACAAGGTCGCGATCAGCGGCTTCGGCGTCTTCGAGAAGGCCGACCGTGCCGCTCGCGTGGGCCGCAACCCGCAGACCGGTGCGACCGTGAAGATCAAGGCGACCTCGGTGCCGAAGTTCCGCGCCGGCGCCGAGTTCAAGAACGCCGTCGCCGGCAAGCGCCCGGCGAAGAAGGCCGCTCCGGCCAAGAAGGCTGCGCCGGCGAAGAAGGCTGCCGCCAAGAAGGCCGCCCCCGCCAAGAAGGCCGCTCCGGCCAAGAAGGCGCCGGCCCGCAAGCGCTAGTCGCACCCGCGGTCGCACGGCCGCGAGCGCACGCACGCCAGGCTGAGAGGCCGGAACCCCTTGCGGGATCCGGCCTCTCAGCCGTTCTACGACGGGATCAGGGCGCGGGTGGCCGGTCCGGTGCCGAGGCGCACGGCGTCCCACAGGTCGACCTCGGTGTCGACGTCGCGGCGCAGGCCCGCGGCGTCCGACGGCGAGAGCCGCTCGGCGCCCGAGGCCGCGTGCGCGGCGCAGGAGCGCTCGCCGAAGCGCGGGTCGAGCGCGGCACCGGCTGCGACGCACAGGAGGGTCGTGCCCGTGCCCGCGGCGTCGGGGACGAACGAGCGCGACCGGCCCGAGGCCAGGGCGAGCGCCCGCGCGAGCTGGTCGGGGCGCAGCGCCGGCAGGTCGCCCGCGAGCGCGGCGACGTCGCCGGACCCGGCTGCCCGCACCACCCGCTCGGCCAGCCGCAGCGCGTCGTTGAGGCCGTCGGCGCCGCTGTCCTCGACGACCAGGGCGCCCAGGGAGCGGGCGGCGTCGGCGACCTGCGGGTCGTCGGTGACGACGTGGACGCCCTCGACGCCGTCGGCGGCCAGCGCCGCGGCGACCGTGTCGAGGGCGAAGGCGAGGGAGAGGTCGCGACGAGCCCCGGCCGTGCGCGTCGAGAGCCGCGACTTGGCCCCGTCGAGGCGCTTCACCGGGACCAGGACGGTCCAGCCGTTGCGGGGTTCTGGGTCGGAGGAGGGCGCCACGGGGCCATCCTGGCCCATCGGTGGTGTCGCGCTGGACCCGCGGCGTCCCGTGAGGGAAGGATCGGGCGGACGTCGGAGGAGGTGGCACGTGGTCGCGGTGCGCAGCGGCAAGCAGCTCGGTGGCTGGTACCACCTGGCTGTCGGCCTGCTCCGGCCCGGGATGATGGCCATCACCCGGCGCGACTGGCGCGGCACCGAGCACCTGCGCCCCGAGGTGCGTGCCGACGGCACCCAGGAGGGGATCGTCGTCTGCACGAACCACATCTCGTGGTTCGACCCGCTCGAGTGCGCGCACTTCCTCTACGACAACGGCCGCCCGCCGAGGTTCCTGGGCAAGGAGTCGGTGTTCCGGATCCCGGTGGCGGGACGGATCATCACCGGCGCCGGCCAGATCCCGGTCTACCGCGAGACGGTCGACGCCGCAGCGTCGGTGCGCGAGGCGATCAGCGCCGTCGAGAAGGGCGAGTGCGTGGTCGTCTACCCCGAGGGCACCATCTCGCGCGACCCGGACCTCTGGCCGATGACGGGGAAGACCGGCGCTGCGCGCATCGCGCTCGCGACCGGCGCGCCGGTGGTCCCCGTGGCGCAGTGGGGCGCGCAGGACGTCATCGGCCCCTACAAGGCGGAGTTCCGTGCCTGGCCGCGCAAGACCATGCACGTGTGGGCCGGCCCGGCGGTCGACCTCGACGACCTGCGCGACCGGCCCGTCGACACCGCCGTGCTCGCCGAGGCCACGGCGCGCATCATGGCTGCCATCACGGCCATCCTCGAGGAGATCCGCGGGGAGCTGGCGCCGGCCGAGCGGTACGACCTGCGCAAGCACCGCGACGACGAGGCCCGGACGGCCGACGGAGAGGGGTCCTGATGCGGATCGCGGTGATGGGCAGCGGGTCGTGGGGCACCGCCTTCGCGATGGTTCTCGCCGACGCGGGCAACGACGTCGTCGTCTGGGGGCGCGACGCCGCGCTGGCCGAGGCGATGACGGCCCAGCACGAGAACCCCCGCTACCACCCGGGCATCGCGCTCCCGCCGACGCTCTCCGCGACCACCGACTCGGCGGCAGCGCTCGAGGGTGCGCGCATCGTGGTGCTCGCCGTCCCGGCGCAGTCGTTGCGCGACAACCTCGCGGCGTGGAACGGGCAGGTGCCCCGCGACGCCGTGCTCGTCTCGCTCATGAAGGGCATCGAGCAGGACACCTCGCTGCGGATGAGCCAGGTGGCGCACGCGGTCTCGCACATCGAGCTGTCCCGGATCGCCGTCGTCTCCGGGCCGAACCTCGCGCGCGAGATCGCCGAGCGGCAGCCGGCGGCCACGACCGTCGCCTGCCCCGACGAGGCCGTGGCCGAGCTGATCGCCGACGCGTGCACCACGGCGTACTTCCGGCCGTACTGGACCGCCGACGTCGTCGGCACCGAGATCGGCGGCTCGGTGAAGAACGTCATCGCCCTCGCCAACGGCATGGCGGTCGGCATGGGCTACGGCGAGAACGCGCAGTCCTCGCTCATCACCCGCGGCCTGGCCGAGATGACGCGCCTCGGCGTCGCGCTCGGCGCCTCGCCGCTCACCTTCCTCGGTCTCGCGGGCATCGGCGACCTCGTCGCGACCTGCCAGTCGCCGCTCTCGCGCAACCGCAGCTTCGGCGAGCACCTCGGCGCGGGCCTGACGATGGAGGAGACGGTCGCCGTCACCACGCAGACCTGCGAGGGCGTGAAGTCCTGCCGCTCGATCCTCGAGCTCGCGCGCAAGCACGGCGTCGACATGCCCATCACCGAGCAGGTCGTGCAGGTCGTGCATCACGGCCTCGACCCGCGTCTGATGCTGCGGGCGTTCATGAACCGAGCGACGAAGGCCGAGGCCGAGGTCTCCTAGCCCCACCGGCTCCTGCCCACCTCATGGCCCTTTCCCGGGCTGGATCGCGGCCGGAAAGGGCCACCAGGTGGGCAGATCCTGGAGTCAGAGGACGGAGTCGAGGGCCTGGCGAAGGTCGTCCCAGAGGTCGTCGACGTCCTCGATGCCGACGCTCACCCGGATCAGCGTGTCGGGGATGTCGGGGCGCTCCTCGACCCACCGACGACGGCGCTCGAGCAGCGTCTCCACCCCGCCGAGGCTCGTCGCGTGGACGATGAGGCGCGTCGCGTCGCACACCCGCTCGGCCGTGCCGGCGTCGCCGATCGTCTCGAACGACAGGATCGCGCCGAACCCGTCCATCTGCCGCGCGGCGACCTCGTGCCCGGGGTCGGACGCCAGCCCCGGGTAGCGCAGGTTGCGCACGGCCGGGTGCGACTGCAGCCGGGTGGCGAGCTCGAGGGCGTTGTCCTGCGACTGCCGCACCCGCAGCGCGAGGGTGCGCAGGCCGCGCAGCGCGAGCCACGCCTCGAACGGGCCGGGGATCGCGCCGACCAGCGTGCGGGCGCGCAGAACGCGCTCGTACCAGCCGTCGTCGGCGGTCACCACGGCGCCCATGAGCACGTCGCTGTGCCCGGCGAGCGACTTCGTGGCGGAGTGCACGACGACGTCGGCGCCGAGCGCCAGCGGGCGCTGCACGAGCGGCCCGGCGAAGGTGTTGTCGCACACGGTCGGGACACCGGCGGCCTTCGCGGCGGCGATCGCCGCCGGCAGGTCGCACACCTCCATCGCCGGGTTGGTCGGGCTCTCCAGCCAGAGGAGCGCTGCGCCGTCGAGCGCGCCGGCGATCGCGTCGGCGTCGTCGGCGGGCACCAGCCGCGCCGTCACGCGGCCGGCCGCCTCGAGGTCGCGAAGCCGCGCGGCGACGCCGGAGTAGGAGTGGTTCGGCACGACGACGACGCCGCCGGGCGGCACGAGGTCGAGCACCGCGGAGATGGCACCCATGCCGCTCGCGAAGGACAGCGCGCGCCCGCCCTCGAGAGCGCCGAGGACCTCCTCGAACGCCTCCCACGACGGGTTCGACGACCGGCCGTAGCCGATCGGCCCGCCGGCGTGGAAGGTCGAGGACAGCACGACGGGCACGTTCACCGGGGCGTCGGGCGCCTTCTCGGGGCGGCCTGCGGAGACGACGAGGGTCTGGGGGGAGAGGTCGGGGCTGATCACCCGAGGACCGTACCGGCCCCCGTAGGGTGGCGACGTGAGCGAGCGCATCCGGGTGGCCGTGGTGTTCGGCGGCCGGTCCAGCGAGCACGCGATCTCCTGCGTCTCCGCCGGTTCGGTGCTGCGGGCGCTGGACCGCGAGCGCTACGACGTCGTCCCGATCGGCGTCACCCCCGACGGCCGGTGGGTGCTCGAGTCCGACGACTCCGACCGGCTGGCCATCACCGACGGCAAGCTCCCCGAGGTCGACGCCGGCGGCACGTCCATCGTGCTGGCCGCCGACCCCACGCGCCCCGACCTCGAGGTGCACGAGGCAAACCAGGTGCCCGAGAGCCTGGGCACCGTCGACGTCGTGTTCCCCGTGCTGCACGGGCCGTTCGGCGAGGACGGCACGATCCAGGGCCTGCTCGAGATGGCCGGCGTCCCCTACGTCGGGTCCGGCGTCCTGGCCTCGGCCGTGGCGATGGACAAGGGCGCGATGAAGACCGTGTTCGCGCAGGCCGGGCTCGAGCAGGCGCCCTACGTCGTCGTCACCGACCGCGACTGGCGCCGACGCCGCGACGACGTGCTGGCGTCGGTCGCCACGCTCGGCCTGCCGGTGTTCGTGAAGCCGGCGCGCGCCGGGTCGAGCCTGGGCATCACCAAGGTGAAGGCGGCCGACGACGTCGCCGCCGCGATCGAGGAGGCCCGGCGCCACGACCCGCGCGTGGTGGTCGAGGCCTCCGTCGAGTCCGCGCGCGAGATCGAGTGCGGCGTGCTCGTCGACGCCGACGGCGAGCCCCGCGCCAGCGTCTGCGCCGAGATCGTCGTGCACGGCGAGCACGAGTTCTACGACTTCGAGGCCAAGTACCTCGACGACGCCGCCGACCTCGTGGTGCCGGCCGACCTCGACCCGGCGGTCGCCGACCGGGTGCGCGAGCTGGCGGTGCTGGCGTTCGACGCGCTCGGCTGCGAGGGCCTGGCGCGGTGCGACTTCTTCGTCACCGCCGACGGCGGCGTGCTCATCAACGAGGTCAACACGATGCCCGGGTTCACGTCGATCTCGATGTTCCCGCGCGTGTGGGCCGAGAGCGGGGTCGACTACCCGGCGCTCGTCGACCGGCTGGTCGCCGACGCGCTGCGCCGCGGCACCGGCCTGCGCTGACCGAGCACCGCCAGGGCACGGCGTACGCGTCGGCCGCTCAGGACGGCGACGGAGACGGGCTCACGACCGGGATCTGCTTCGCGATCGACGGCGAGAGGTCGACGAGGACGTCGGCCTCGGGGGAGTAGGCGCTCGGGACGCTGACGTCGATGGTCACCGACCGGCCGACCGTGGTGAACAGGTATCCGTCGGTGAGCTTCTCGGGGAACCACTGCACGCCGTCGACCACGATCGTCTGCGAGGTGGGCGTGAGGGCCGCCGGGGTCGGGACGCCGCAGCGCCAGACGATGGTGGGCTGGCCCCAGCCCGCGGTGTAGGGGCTGCGCGGGTCGAGCGCCGTGACGGTGTGGCCGTCGACCTCGTCGGGCAGCCGGCTGTGCGCGGTGGAGCAGACGTAGGCCTCGGTGCCCGACAGGGCGGGCGGCTCGACGTGCAGGGCCTGCTGGCAGCCCGCGAGGGTCGAGGCGGCCAGGACGGCGAGCGCCGCCGCGGCGACCCGGGTCGGGCGCACCTCTTACAGGTGGACGACGGGGCAGGTCAGCGTGCGCGTGATGCCCTCGACGGCCTGGATCTTGGCCACGACCAGCTTGCCGAGCTCGTCGACCGTGCGCGCCTCGGCGCGGACGATGACGTCGTAGGGGCCGGTGACGTCCTCCGCCAGCGTGACGCCCTTGATCTGGCCGATGGTCGCCGCGACGTTGGCCGCCTTGCCGACCTCGGTCTGGATGAGGATGTAGGCCTGGACCACCATGGTCGTCCTCCTCGGGTCGGGCGCGGGTCGCGCGGGTCGGGCTGCGGGGAGGTCCCCCGTAGCAGGACACTACTGCCCGGCGCGGACGCGTCACCCACCGGTACGCCGGCGGCCGGACGAGCGACGGGCGGGGCAGCGATGGCGGACGGCGGCACGGTCGGCGACCTGGGGGAGTTCGGCGTCATCGACGCCGTGGTGGCCCGGTTCCCGGTCACGGCCGACGTCCTGCTCGGCCCGGGCGACGACGCGGCCGTGGTGGCCGCCCCCGACGGCCGGGTCGTGGCGTCCGTGGACCTGCTCGTCGAGGGCCGCCACTTCCGGCGGGACTGGTCGAGCGCGCACGACGTCGGCCGCAAGGCGGCGGCGCAGAACCTCGCCGACCTCGTCGCGATGGGAGCGCGCCCCACCGCCCTGCTGGTGGGGCTGGGCGCCCCGCCGGACCTCCCCGCGGACTGGGCGACCGGGCTCGCCGACGGCCTGGCCGAGGAGTGCGCGCTCGTGGGGGCGACCGTGGTGGGCGGCGACGTGGTGCGCAGCGACACGGTCGTCGTGTCGGTGACGGCGCTCGGCGACCTCGAGGGCCGCGCGCCGGTCACGCGGTCGGGGGCGCAGCCGGGTGACGTCGTCGCCCTGGCCGGACGGCTGGGTTGGTCGGCAGCGGGTCTCGCCGTGCTGGGGCGAGGGTTCCGCTCGCCGCGCGTGCTTGCCGACGCCCATCGGGTCCCGACCCCGCCCTATGCCGCGGGCCGCGCGGCCAGCGAGGCCGGGGCGACCGCGATGATCGACGTGTCCGACGGCCTCGTGCAGGACGCCGGCCACCTCGCCGCGGCGTCCGGGGTCGTGCTCGCGCTCGAGACCGCGTCCTTGGCGGTCGACGGCCCGGTGGCGGAGGCGGCTGCGGCGTTCAACGTCGACCCGCTGGGCTGGGTGCTCACCGGCGGCGAGGACCACGCGCTGCTCGCGACCTTCCCGCCCGGGACGCCGCTGCCCGAGGGCTTCGTGCGCATCGGCGGGGTCCGCGCCGGCGATCCCGCCGTCCTCGTCGACGACGCCCCCTATACCGGAGCCGGCGGCCACGACCACTTCCGCCCCTGACCTCGCCGACGTTGCCGGGGTTGTCGGGGTGAACGAGGGGTTTCACCCCGACAACCCGAGCAGCACGCGGGTGGGTGGGGGTCAGACCAGGCGCCAGGTGCGGTCGTGGACGCGGACCTCGTCGCCGGGGCCGAGCTGGCGGCCGCGGCGGGTCTCGATCTCGCCGTTGACGTGGACGTCGCCGGACTCGAGCAGCGACTTGGCCTCGCCGCCGGTGTCGACGGCGCCGGCGTACTTGAGCAGCTGCCCGAGCCGGATGCCCTCGGGGCCGACCTCGATGTCGATCACGGCGCTCAGTCTCCCTCGTGGTGCGGCAGCGGGTCCGGCGTACGCCGGGACAGCGCCCGATCCGCGGCGCTGACCGGGCCGGGCGGTCTCGTCCTCACCCGAGGACCTGGCCGGAAACGCCGCGAGGACCGCAACCCCTGAAGGGGAGCGGTCCTCGCGAGGACGGGTGTCAGACGCGGGCGACCTTGCCGGCCTTGATGCAGGAGGTGCACACGTTGAGCTTGGTGGGGGTGCCGTTCACCTTGGTGCGCACGCTCTGGATGTTGGGGTTGAAGCGGCGCTTGGTGCGGCGGTGGGAGAACGAGATGGTGTGGCCGAAGCCCGGGCCCTTGCCGCAGACGTCGCAGTTGGCAGCCACAGTCGTAGTCCTTCGCGCTCGAGATCAGGGGTCTCGCTCCGGCGAGGAGCCGGGGCGCGCCCGGGAGGCCGGGCAACCTGGACAGGGTACAGGGACGGGACGCGCTCGCCCAAACCGGCGGGCGGCCTCGGGCGGTCACGGTGCACGGCGACCCGCGCTCCGGCGCCGCCGACACTACGCTCGACCGGGCGGCGGTGACGTCGCTCACGTCCTGACCGACCCCGAGGAGCGCGCGTGACGGATCCCCGCGACGCCGCGGGCGTGCGGCTCGCGCTCGACGCCTCCGGCGTCCGGCGATGGGCCGAGCTCGGGCTCGACGCCCTCGGGCGCCACCGCGGCGAGATCGACGCGCTCAACGTCTTCCCGGTGCCCGACGGCGACACCGGCACGAACCTGTTCCTCACCTTCGAGGCCGCCACCGCGGCGCTTGCCGAGAGCCCCAGCGCGTCGGTGCGCGAGAGCGTCGGCACGTTCGCCCACGGGGCGCTCCTGGGCGCGCGCGGCAACTCCGGGATCATCCTCAGCCAGCTCGTGCAGGGCGTGGCCGAGACGCTGTCGTCGGCCCGCGAGCAGGGCTTCGGGGAGCACGAGCTCCTCGTCACCGCCTTCCGCCGCGCGGCCGACTCGGCGTACGCCGCCGTGGCGAGCCCGCGCGAGGGCACCGTCCTCTCGGTCGCGCGGGCGGCGGCCGACGCGGTCGCGGCCCTTGGCCCGGGCACCAGCCTCGCCGGCTTCGTCACCACCGCGGCCGACGCCGCGTCCGAGGCGCTCGCGCGCACGCCCGAGCAGCTCGAGGTGCTGCGCAGGGCGGGCGTGGTCGACGCCGGCGGCCGCGGGCTCGTCGTCCTGCTCGAGGCGCTCGTCGAGACCGTCACCGGCGTGCGCCGCGACCCGGGGCCGACCGCGCCGCCGGTGCCGCTCGACGTCGACGCCTTCGACGAGGGCGGCGG
The DNA here is from genome assembly GCA_044224785.1 of Candidatus Nanopelagicales bacterium. Lineage (GTDB taxonomy): Bacteria > Actinomycetota > Actinomycetes > S36-B12 > CAIYMF01 > Longivirga. The sequence goes on from JBGAJT010000010.1 coordinate 15,898, forward strand.
CGCCTACGAGGTGATGTACCTGCTCGACGCCGAGGACGCGTCCGCCCACGTGCTGCGGTCCGCGCTGGCCGAGCTCGGCGACTCGGTCGTGGTGGTCGGTGGCGGCGGGCTGTGGAACGTCCACGTGCACACCGACGACATCGGCGCCTCGATCGAGGCCGGCGTCGTCGCGGGCCGCCCGCACCGCATCCGGGTCACCGACCTGCGCGAGGAGGCGGCCGCCCGGCGCGCCCGTCCGCACGGCCGCGCCGTCGTGGCGGTCGCGCACGGCGCCGGCACCGCTGCGCTCCTCGAGGCCGCGGGCGCGATCGTCGTGCGCGCCACCCCCCGCGTCGCGCCGTCGACCGCGGAGCTGCTCGACGGCCTGCGCGCGGCCGGCGTCGACGAGGTGGTGCTGCTGCCCAGCGAGTCCGACATCCGGCCCGTGGCCGAGGCGGCCGCCGAGAAGGCGCGCAGCGAGGGCGTCCGCGTCGCCCTGGTCGCGACCCGCTCGATCGTGCAGACCCTCGCGGCCGTGGCCGTCCACGACCCGGAGGCCCGGATCGAGGACGACGTCGTCGCCATGACCCGCGCCGCGACCGCCACGCGCTACGGCGGCATCTCGATCGCCTCGCGCGAGGCCGTCACGAGCGCGGGGCTCTGCCACGTGGGCGATGTCCTGGGCATCGTGGAGGGTGACGTCGTGGAGATCGGCGACTCGGTGCAGGACGTGGCCGCGCGCGTCCTCGGCCGGCTGATGTCGACCGGAGGCGAGCTGGTCACGATCGTGCGCGGCAGCGAGGCCGACGAGGCGGTGGTCGAGGCGGTGTCCCGGCGCACCCGCCGAGAGCACCCCGGGGTCGAGGTCGTCGCCTACGACGGCGGTCAGCCGTTCTGGCCGCTGATCCTCGGCGTGGAGTGACCGTGGCCGAGCTCCGCCTGACCGACCCGCTCAAGAACGTCCTCGGCGCACCCACCGCCAAGGCGCTCGCCGACGGGCTGTCGCTGCACACGATCGAGGACCTGCTGCGGCACTACCCGCGGCGCTACGCCGAGCGCGGCCAGCTCACCGACCTCGGATCGCTGGAGATCGACGAGCACGTCACCGTGATGGCCCAGGTGCTCAAGACCGACGTGAAGTCCTACCGCGACCGGCGGACCGGCCGGAACGCGGACCGCCTCGAGGTCGTCGTCACCGACGGCACCGGCCGCCTGACCCTCACGTTCTTCAAGCAGAAGTGGCGCCAGCGCGACCTCTACGAGGGCCGCATCGGCCTGTTCAGCGGCAAGGTCGGCGTCTTCCGCAACCAGCGCCAGCTGACCCACCCCGACTACGTCCTGCTGCCCGACAGCGCCGAGCTGCCCGACGCCGCTCCCGCCGATGGCGCCGAGGACACCGTGCTGCGCTTCGCCGGGCAGCTGATCCCCGTCTACCCGGCGACGGCGGCGATGCCGTCGTGGAAGATCGCGAGCGCCGTCGGCATCGTCCTCGACCAGCTCCCCGAGGACCTCGACGACCCGCTGCCGGTGGTCACGCGCGCCGCGCACGGTCTGCCCGACCTGCGCGGCGCGCTGCTCGCCGTGCACCGGCCCGAGTCGCACGACGACATCGCGGCGGCGCGCGACCGGCTGCGCTGGGACGAGGCCTTCGTCCTGCAGACCGTGCTCGCCCAGCGGCGTCTCGCGGCCTCGGCCCTGCCGGCCGTGCCGCGCGTGCCGGCGGCCGGAGGGCTGCTCGAGGCGTTCGAGGCGCGCCTCCCGTTCGAGCTCACCGGCGGGCAGGTCGAGGTCGGCACGACGATCAGCGACGACCTCGCGCGCACGCACCCGATGCACCGGCTGCTGCAGGGCGAGGTCGGCTCGGGCAAGACCCTCGTGGCGCTGCGCGCGATGCTCGCCGTGGTCGACGCCGGGGGCCAGGCCGCGCTGCTCGCCCCGACCGAGGTGCTCGCGCAGCAGCACCACCGGTCGATCACGGCGATGCTCGGGCCGCTCGCCGAGCGCGGCATGCTCGGCGGCTCCGACGCCGGCACGCGCGTCGCGCTGCTCACGGGCTCCGTCACGGGCGCGCGCCGCAAGCAGGAGATGCTCGACATCGCCACGGGCGAGGCGGGGATCGTCGTCGGCACGCATGCCCTTCTGCAGCACAAGGTCTCGTTCTTCGACCTCGGCCTCGTCGTCGTCGACGAGCAGCACCGGTTCGGCGTCGAGCAGCGCGCCGCGCTCGCGGCGAAGTCGCGCGACGACGCGCGCCCCCACGTCCTGGTGATGACCGCGACCCCGATCCCGCGCACCGTCGCGATGACCGTGTTCGGCGACCTCGAGGTCTCCACCCTGACCGAGCTGCCGAAGGGTCGCTCGCCGATCACCACCCACGTCGTGCCGTCGGCCGAGAAGCCGCAGTTCCTCGAGCGCGCGTGGACCCGCATCCGCGAGGAGGTCGGCGCGGGCCGCCAGGCCTACGTCGTGTTCCCGCGCATCGGCGGCGACAAGGACACCGACGAGGACGTCGACGTCGCCGAGGACTCCGAGCAGGAGCGCCGAGCGCCGCTCGCCGTCCTCGAGTGGGCCGACCGCCTCGTCGACGGCCAGCTCGCCGGTCTGCGCGTGGCGGTCCTGCACGGCCGGATGGCCTCCGACGAGAAGGACGACGTCATGCGGCGCTTCGCCGCCGGTCCGTCGTCGCCCGACGGCGTCGACGTGCTGCTCGCGACCACGGTCATCGAGGTCGGCGTCGACGTCCCGAACGCGACGGTCATGGTCGTCATGGACGCCGACAGGTTCGGCGTCTCGCAGCTGCACCAGCTGCGCGGCCGCATCGGTCGCGGCGCCCACGCGTCGCTCTGCCTGCTGGTCACGGAGATGCCGCCCGGCACTCCGGCGCGCGAGCGCCTCGACGCCGTGGCCGCGACGAGCGACGGGTTCGAGCTCTCGCGGTTCGACCTCGAGTCCCGGCGCGAGGGCGACGTCTTGGGCTCCTCCCAGGCGGGGCGCCGCTCGTCGCTGCGGATGCTCGCCGTGCTGCGCGACGAGGACGTCATCGTCGCCGCGCGCGAGGAGGCCACGGCCCTGGTCACCGCCGCTCCCGACCTCGCCACGGTCCCCGCGCTGGGCCGCGCGGTCGAGCGGCTGCTCGACGAGGACCGCGCCGACTACCTCGAGAAGTCCTGATCCGCCGATCAGTCCACGCAGCCCGCGTCCGCGGTTGCCGACGACGTTCCTCGGCGTAACGTCGGTGGCATGACCTCCCTGCGCCTGCCCGACGGCCGCTCCCTCGACCTGCGGGTGGACGGTCCCGACGACGGCCCCGTCCTGGTCTACGTCCACGGGACGCCGAGCTCCGGGCTGGTCCCCGACGACCTCGGACGCGCTGCGCTCGGCCGCGGCATGCGGCTGGTCTCGTGGTCGCGCCCGGGCTACGCGACGTCGTCGCGCTGCCCCGACCGCACGGTGGCGTCGTTCGCCGCCGACGCCGCGGCGGTGCTCGACCACCTCGGCGTCGAGCGCGCCTGGGGAGCCGGCTGGTCCGGCGGCGGCCCGCACGTGCTCGCCCTCGCGGCCCTGCTGCCGCACCGGTTCCACGCCGTGGCGACCCTCGCGGGGGTGGCGCCGTACGCCGAGTCTCAGGGGAGCCTGGACTGGCTGGCCGGCATGGGCCAGGACAACGTCGACGAGTTCGGCGCCGCGCTGGCCGGCGAGGAGCCGCTGCGCGCCTACCTCGGCCCGCAGGCCGACGGGCTGCGCCACGTGCGCCGCGCGGAGATCGTCGAGGCGATGGGGTCGCTGCTGCCCGACGTCGACCGCGGCCACCTCGGCGGCGAGTTCGGCGACTTCCTGGCCCAGACCCTCCGCGAGTCGCTGTCGGTCTCGGCCGACGGCTGGGTCGACGACGACCTGGCGTTCGTGGACCCGTGGGGGTTCGACCTCGAGTCCATCGACGTCCCGGTCACCGTGTGGCAGGGCAGCGCCGACCTCATGGTCCCGTTCGCGCACGGGGAGTGGCTCGCCGCGCACGTGCCAGGCGCGCAGAGCCGCCTGCTCGACGGCGACGGCCACCTCTCGATCGTGGTCGGCCGCGCCGACGAGATCGTCGAGGACCTGCTCTCCTGAGCGTCCTTGGCGGCCGTGATACCACGGTGATACCGTCGCATCATGGCCATGACCCTGCGCCTCAGCGACGAGGAGACCGAGCAGCTGCGCCGGACCGCCGAGGCGGAGAACCGCAGCATGCAGGAAGTCGCCCGCGAGGCGATCCGCGAGTACACGGAGCGCCACGCGGCGCGACGCGACGCCGCGCTGAAGCGCATCGTGGCCGAGGACGGCGCCCTGCTCGACCGTCTCGGTTCCGTGTGAGCCGCTTCCTCGGCCTGGACGACCTGCTGGCGGCAGCCGAAGCCGCGGTCGGTCGTCCACCGGAGGTCCGCGACTACGGGCTGCTCGAATCTGCCCTGGCACGCCCCGCCACCACCGTGTTCGGAGCGGACGCCTACCCCTCGGTGCACCACAAGGCTGCGGCGCTCCTGCACAGCCTCGTCCGCAACCATGCGCTGGTCGACGGCAACAAGCGCCTCGGATGGGTCGCCGTGAGGTTGTTCTACGTCCTCAACGACCTGGATCTGCGAGCGGATCACGACGAGGCCTTCGACTTCGTCATGGCGCTGGCGGCCGGCGCCCTCACGGACGTCGACGAGATGGCAGCCTGGCTGGCGCCGCGGGTGCGCGCGGTGGACGAGTGACCAGGATCATCGCGGGGGCGGCGCGGGGGCGGCGGCTCAAGGTCCCGCCGGACGCGACCCGTCCGACCGCGGACCGGGTGCGCGAGGCGCTGTTCAGCGCGATCGAGTCGCGGCTCGGTTCCCTCTCCGGAGCGCACGTCGCCGACCTCTACGCCGGGTCCGGCGCCGTCGGGCTCGAGGCGCTCTCGCGCGGCGCCGCGCACGCCCTGCTCGTCGAGCGCGACCGCCGCGCGCTCGAGGTCGTGAAGGCCAACATCGCCACCGTCGACCTGCCCGGGGCGGCCGCGGTGGGCCAGGACGTCGTCCGCCTCGTGTCCGCGCCGCCCGCGGGCGGGGCACGGGCGCCGTACGACCTGGTCTACGTCGACCCGCCGTACGACCACGACGACACCGAGGTCGAGGGCGTGCTCGCCGGCCTCGCCCAGCACGGCTGGCTCGGCGACGGCGCGCTGGTGCTCGTGGAGCGGTCGCGGCGCGGCGCGGGGTTCCTCTGGCCGGACGGCTACGAGCCCGAGCGCGACAGGGCGTACGGCGACACGCTCGTGCGTGCGGCGCTTTGGTACGGTCGCGACGCCTGACCCCCCGCGCTCCGATCCGTCCCAGGAGGCTCCGTTGCCCCAGGCCGTGTGCCCCGGGTCGTTCGACCCGGTGACCAACGGGCACCTCGACGTGTTCGTGCGGGCCGCCGCCGTCTTCGACAAGCTCACCGTGGCCGTGCTCATCAACAAGACCAAGAGCAGCCTGTTCACGGTCGAGGAGCGCATCGAGATGCTGCGCGAGGTCGTCTCGCCGTATCCGAACATCGAGGTCGACGCGTTCCACGGGCTGCTCGTCGACTACTGCCGGAACCGCGAGATCCCCGTGATCGTCAAGGGGTTGCGCGGCTTCGGCGACGTCGACTACGAGCTGCAGATGGCGCAGATGAACCACCGGCTCACGGGCGTCGAGACGATGTTCGTGAGCACGAACCCGCTCTACAGCTTCCTGTCCTCCAGTCTGGTCAAGGAGGTCGCGACGTACGGTGGTGACGTGTCGGGGCTCGTCCCCGACACCGTCCTCACCCGGCTCAGCGACCGGCTCGAGGAACGACGCGCAGGCTCCTGAGGGAGCCACCGGAAGGATCCACCGTGGACGTCCACGACAAGCTCGACGAGCTCTCGACCCTGGTCGAGGGCGCCCGCGCGATGCCCATGTCGGCCTCGTGCGTCGTCAACCGCGCGCAGGTGCTCGACCTGCTCGACGAGGCGCGCTCGATGCTGCCCCAGTCCCTCGCGACGGCCGACGACGTGCTCGCCGGCCGCGACGAGATCCTCTCCGCCGCCGACGTGGAGGCCCAGCGGATCATCGCGGCCGCCCGCGAGGAGGCCCGGCGGATGGTGGGGGAGCACGAGATCTTCCTGGCCGCCGAGGCCGAGGCCGAGGAGGTCCGCGCGGCGGCCGACGCCGAGGCCGAGCGGATGCGCCGCGAGACCGACGACTACGTCGACGCCAAGCTCGCGAACTTCGAGGTGGCGCTGCACAAGACCCTCACCGCCGTGCAGAAGGGCCGCGACAAGATCCGCGGCCGGCACGCCTACGACGAGCTCGGCGACAGCCTCGAGCCGCCGCTGCCCGGCTGAGGCCCCCTCCGGCCGCACGCGCTCCCGGGTTTGGGCGGACGCCCGGTGCTCGGCTACCCTGGCGTGTCGGCCTGACATGAGGCCGTGATCCACCGTGCCCGGCCCCGGAAGGCAGTCTCCTGACCACGATCGACCCCCGTTCCCCTCTCGTGCTCGACACCCGGGAGCTGGGACGCCGAGCGGGGTCGATGCGGGAGGTGTCGTTCACGGCGCCGGCTCCGGCGGGGATCGGGATCATGTCGATCGGCGTCCCCGCGGGATCCGGGATCGAGTGCGACGTGCGGCTCGAGTCGGTGATCGAGGGAGTGCTCGTGTCGGGAACGGCACGCGTACGGCTCGAGGGTGAGTGCAGCCGCTGCCTGGACCCGATCTCCGACGAGCTGGAGGTCGACCTGCAGGAGCTCTACGTCTACCCGGAGACCGATGCGCGCGGCCGGGTCGTCGCGAGCGACGCCGAGGACGACGACGAGCAGCGGTACGTCGTGGACGACCACGTCGACCTCGAGCCGATGCTCCGCGACGCGGTGGTGCTCGACCTGCCGCTCGCACCGGTGTGCCGGGACGACTGCCCGGGCCTGTGCTCCCAGTGCGGGGCGCGGCTCGCGGACGACCCGGAGCACCACCACGACGTCATCGACCCCCGGTGGGCCGCCCTCGGCGGACTGCTGGACGGCGATGCAGATGCACCGACCGACGAGAAGGAAGAGGGCTAGGCCATGGCCGTCCCCAAGCGGAAGACCAGCCGCAGCAACACCCGCCACCGCCGTTCGCAGTGGAAGGCCAAGCTGCCCCAGATCAACAAGGTCGTGCGCAACGGCCGCGTCGAGTTCGTGGTGCCCCACCGCGTCGACGCGGACGGCGAGTACAACGGCCGCCAGGTCCTCGACGTCTGATCGGGAGAACCCTCGAGGTGTCGGTTTCCGAATCCGGGCCCGGAGCGAGAAGGCCCCCGGTGACCGAGTCGCAGGCGAGGGAGTTGGTGACTGCCGC
>JBGAJT010000110.1:0-4725 GCA_044224785.1 Candidatus Nanopelagicales bacterium
AGTAGTCGGCCATCTCGCGACCGAGCGTGCGGTGCGGCTCGCCGGCGTCGACCACGCGGCCCAGCACGGAGACGGGGCTGTCGTTCCACCGGAAGTTCGTCGCCGCACCCACGACCTCGCCGCCGCGGACGACGTAGACGCCGTCGCGCGTGAGACCCGTGGTGAGCGCGGTCTGCGCGTCGACCGTGCGGTTGTACCAGGTGCACGTGACGAGGAGGGCGTCGTCGGTGCGCGCGACCAGGTCGAGCAGCGAACCGGTCGCACCCGCGACCTCGAGGCGCAGGTTCTCGACCGGCGGACGGAACGGGAGCCCGGTGAGGGCGGCGGTCGCGCGCGAGGTGATCAGGCTGGTGAGGACGCCGTCGCGGATCCAGTCGACGTGGGGCAGCGCGATGCCGTTGTCGAAGACGCTGGCGAAGCCCGACGACGCGCCGACCTCGAGGAACGGCACGCACTCGATGCCCGGGAGGGCCGGGTCGCTGAACATCGACACGCGGGTGTCGGCGACGGTCTCGCCCAGGCGCGTGCCGCCCGACGGTGCGCTCCAGACGCTGCTGCCCTCGTGGGCGTCGCGGCCGACCGAGGCGTAGTAGAGGTTGAGCACCAGGTCAGCCATCGCGCTCGGCGAGAGGATCGCCGACCGGCGTCCCGGCTCGATGTCGATCCGCCGCGCCTGCCAGGCCAGTCCCTGCCGGAGCTCGGTGTCGATCTCGGCGAGGTCGATGTCGTCGAAGGAGTGCCCGCTCGTGCCGATCCAGGTCGAGCGGCTGCGCTCGTGGCTCTTGGCCGTGAGCTCGAGACGCGCCTCGGGTGCGACGTAGCGCAGGCGTACGCCGCTGCTCGTGCCGAGGTGGGTGGTCGACACGGTCTGCTCGGCGTACCCGAAGTGCTCGATGCCGTCGGCGCGCGCGGCGGTGAACAGCTCGCCGAGGTCGGGGGCGAGGTGCGCGAAGGCGGAGCTCGTCGCGACGACCGGGCCGGCCTGCCAGTCGGCGGGAGCCTCGATCCCCGCGACGAGCTCCGCGGCGTCGTCGGCAGGTCCGGCCTCCCGGGCGCGGGCCTCCGCCTTCCGCACGGCATCGAGCAGCGCGGTGTCGTCGGGCGCGTTCACGGTGACCGAGCCGGCGCCGACACCGGAGTCGACGTCGGCGAGCGCGATCACGGTGACCGACTGCGACTCGGTCTCGCCGTTGGTCGTGAGGGTGGTGCGCGCCCACCGCAGGTTGGCCACGCTGACGCTGCGGACGAGGACGATGCAGCCGCGCGTCTGCGACGCCGCGAGCGCCCGCTCGACGATCTCGTGCGGCGCGGTCATGCGTCGGCCTCCTGGCTCGCGTTGAGCACGTTGACGTTCTCGAACACGGCGACCGGGGTGCCGTGCGACACCGGGGCGACCTGGGCGGGCTGGCCCTTGCCGCAGTTGAGCGCCCCGCCGAGCAGGTAGGTCTGCGGACCGCCGAGCGCGATGAGCGAGCCCCAGAAGTCGGTGGTGGTCGACTGGTAGGCGACGTCCTTCACCTGGCCGACGAGCCGGCCGGCCTTGATCCGGTGGAACTGCTGGCCGGTGAACTGGAAGTTGAACCGCTGCATGTCGATCGACCAGGACTTGTTGCCCTGGACGAGGATGCCGTCCTCGACCCCGGCGACGAGCGCGTCGAGGTCGGGACCGTCCGGGTCGGGGGCCAGCGAGACGTTGGGCATCCGCTGGATCGCGGTGTGCGTGGCCATGTCGGAGTAGGCGCAGCCGTTGGACCGCGGGTAGCCGAACTCGGCGGCCATCGAGCGGTCGAGCTGGTGGCCCACGAGGGTGCCGTCGCGGACGAGGTCCCACGACTGCGCGGCGACGCCCTCGTCGTCCCAGCCGACCGTCGACAGGCCGTGCTCGGCGACGCGGTCGCCCGTGACGTGCATGAGCGGCGAGCCGTACGCCAGGGTGCCGAGCAGGTCGGGCGTCGCGAACGAGGTGCCGGCGTAGTTGGCCTCGTAGCCCAGCGCCCGGTCGAGCTCGGTGGCGTGGCCGACCGACTCGTGGATCGTCAGGTAGAGGTTGGCCGGGTCGATCACCAGGTCGTAGCGGCCGGGCTCGACCGAGGGCGCGCGCAGCTTCTCGGCGAGCAGGTCGGGGATGCGCTCTGCCTCCGCGTCCCAGTCCCATCGGCGGGCACCGCCGACGTCGACGCAGTCGCCGGTGACGTACTCCCAGCCGCGTCCCGCGGGCGGGCCCTGCGTGGTCATCGTCTCGAACGCGCCGGTGGTGCTGTCGACGGCGACGGCGGTGGTCTCCAGCTCGATGCGCACGCGCTGCTGGCTGACCCGGGTGCCGGCGAGGTCGGCGTAGAACGTGCGCTCCTTCACCGCGTGCAGCGACGACATCACGGTGGAGACGGTGACGTTGTCCTGCAGCCGGCGCTGGCGGTCGGCCACGAGCGCGACCCGCTCGGACTCGGGCACCGCGAAGGGATCGACGACGTAGGGCGACACCCAGCTACCGACGTAGGTCGGCTCGTCGGCGAGCTCGACGCGGTGGGTGGCGAGCGGCGCGCTCGCCCGGGCGAGCAGCACGGCGCGCTCGGCGAGCAGGCGGGCGTTGTCGGGGGTGACGACGTCGGACGCCGCGAAGCCCCAGCACCCGTCGACGACCACGCGTACGGACAGGCCGCGGTCGTCGTCGAGCACGGAGCCCTCGAGGGCGCCGTTGCGCAGGTGCTGGTACGACGTCGCGAGAGAGACCACGCGCACGTCGGCGTGCGAGGCCCCGAGCTCGCGGGCACGGCTGAGGCCGGCGTCGGCGCACGCGTCGAGGGGGAGCGCCAGGAAGTCGGCGTCGACCTCCCGCGTCACGAATGCACCTCGTCGAGCGACGGCGCGAGCACGACCTTCCCGGAGGTGCGACGGGCGCGCAGGTCCTCGTGCGCCTGGCGCGCGTGGGAGAGCGGGTAGATCGGGCCGACGATCGGGCGCAGCGACCCGGACTGCACGGCCTTCACCAGCTCCTGCAGCGGCTCGACGACCATGCTCCGGGCACGGGCGGGGCTCATGCAGTCGACGAGCCAGAAGCCGATCAGCGAGTGCGAGCCCACCATGAGCCGGCTCGGCGACAGGTTCGACGGCGGGACCCGAGAGGCCATGCCGTAGGTGACGAGCCGGCCGAAGGGCGCCAGCGCGTCGAGGCTGCCGTCGAAGGTCGCGCCGCCGACCATCTCGAACACGACGTCGACCTTCGCGCCGCCGTTCGCGTCGACGAGGCGGTGCGTGACGTCGTGCGCGGCGAGGTCGGTGTCGAGCAGGACGCCGACGTCGGCGCCGAGCGCGGCCGCGGCGTCGAGCTTCTCCTGCGTCGACGCGGTCGCGATCACGCGACCAGCACCGGCCGTCTTGGCCATCTGCACCGCGAGGTTGCCGACGCCGCCCGCCGCTGCGTGCACGACGACCGACTCGCCGGGCAGCACGCGACCGCAGGTGCGGACCAGGTGCCAGGCGGTGAGGCCCTGGACCAGGAGCGAGAGCGCGGCCGAGTCGCTGACGTCGTCGGGCACGTCGAATGCGAGCGACTCCGCGACGAGCGCCTTCTCGGCGTAACCGCCACCGCGGCTCACGAACCCGCACACCCGGCGCCGGAACCCGCCGGGGTCGACGACGTGGCCGACGACCTCCGAGCCCGGGACGAAGGGGAGGTCGGTGCCCGACAGGTAGGTGTTCTCCGCCTGGTGCGTGTCGGCGAAGTTGACCCCGGCGCCGCTGACCTCCACGAGGAGCTCGCCGGGATGGGGCATCGGGTCGGTCAGGACGACCGGCTCGAGCACCTCGGGACCGCCGAAACGGCGCACGTGGATGGCTCGCATACCCCGACCCTAGCCCTGCCCGGACCGGCGCGCGGTGACCTCGTACCGGCCGGTAACGGGTAGCGTCGCGGGGCGCGGACGCGCGAGGACGACGAGGAGGACGCTGTGGGTCGGGTCGTGCTGGTGACCGGAGGCAACCGGGGCATCGGCCTCGCCGTCGCGCAGGCGTTCGTCGCCGCCGGCGACCAGGTCGCCATCACCGCGCGGTCGGGCTCGCTGCCCGCCGAGCTGGAGGGTTCCGGCGTCCTCGTCGTGCAGGCCGACGTCACCGACAGCGCCTCGGTCGACGCCGCGTTCGACACCGTGGAGAAGGAGCTCGGTCCGGTCGAGGTCGTCGTCGCGAACGCCGGCATCACCCGCGACACCCTGATCCTGCGCATGTCCGACGACGACATCGACGCCGTCATCGACACGAACCTCGTGGGCTGCATCCGGGTCGCCCGGCGCGCGGCGAAGAGCATGCTGCGCCAGCGCAAGGGCCGCATCATCCTCATGTCGAGCGTCGTCGGCACGATGGGCTCGGCCGGGCAGGCCAACTACTCCGCGTCGAAGTCCGGCCTCATCGGCCTGGCCCGCGCGCTCGCCCGCGAGCTGGGCAGCCGCAGCATCACCGCGAACGTCATCGCGCCCGGGTTCGTGGTCTCGGACATGACGGCGGAGCTCACCGACGAGCGCCGCAAGGAGATCCTCGCCAACGTCCCGCTGGGCCGCTACGCGACGCCCGACGAGATCGCCGGCACCTGCGTCTTCCTCGCGAGCGACGCCGCCGATTTCGTCACGGGCTCCATCTGGGGCATCGACGGTGGTCAGCCGCTCTGGGGCGACATCTGGCCCATCCCCGAACCCACCTGAGCCTCCGATGGCCGCCGATCACGACGACCCC
>JBGAJT010000110.1:4735-10223 GCA_044224785.1 Candidatus Nanopelagicales bacterium
ATCGCCATCGCGCGCGCGCTCGTGCGCGACCCGAACATCGTGATCCTCGACGAGCCCACCAGCGCAATGGACAAGGGCTCCGAGGACTGGCTGATCGCACGCTTGCGCGAGATCCTCGAGGGCAAGACGCTGCTCGTCACGGGCGTCCTCACCGACGCGTCCATCGCGTACCACGTCGCACGGCTCTCGCAGGAGCAGGGCGCCACCGTCGTCCTGACCTCGTTCGGGCGCGCGATGTCGCTCACCAAGCGCGTCGCGGGCCGCCTGCCGCAGCCGGCGCCCGTGCTCGAGCTCGACGTCTCCGACCCCGAGCACCTCGCGACCCTGGCCGACCGGATCCGCGAGCACGCCCCGCAGGTCGACGGCGTGCTGCACTCGATCGGCTTCGCGCCGGCCGCCGCCCTCGGCGGCAACTTCCTCAACACCGAGTGGGACGACGTCGCGACCGCGCTGCACGTGTCGGCGTACTCCCTCAAGTCGCTCACGATGGCGACGCTGCCGCTCATGGTCGGCGAGGGCCGCACGTCCTCGGTCGTGGGTCTCACCTTCGACGCGACCGTGGCCTGGCCCAAGTACGACTGGATGGGCGTGGCCAAGGCGGCGCTCGAGTCGACCTCGCGCTACCTCGCCCGCGACCTCGGGCCGCAGGGCGTCCGCGTGAACCTCGTCGCGGCCGGTCCGATCGGCTCGGTCGCCGCGAAGTCCATCCCCGGCTTCGAGGAGTTCAAGCACCTCTGGGACTCGCGCGCGGCGGTCGGCTGGGACCTCGAGGACCCGGAGCCCGCGGCCCGCGCGTGCGTCGCGCTGTTCTCGGACTGGTTCCCCAAGACCACGGCCGAGATGATCCACGTCGACGGTGGCGTCCACGCGATCGAGGGCGCTCCGCACATCGTCTGACGGGACCTCCGGACGCGCGTCCGTACGCGCGCCCCGACCGGCTTCCCGCGTGCCGTTGCGGCATCCTGGGAGCGTGCCACGCAGCTCGCAGCACCACCACTACGAGCACGTCGCCGTCCGCCCGCTCCGCTACCACTCGCGCAACGCCCGGCGGCTCGTGATCGCGCTGATGGCGCTGCTCTCCGTCCTCGTGATCGGCACGATCGGCTACGTCCTGCTCGGCATCGACCTGCTCGACGCGATGTACCAGACCGTCACCACGGTGACGACGATCGGCTTCCGCGAGGTCGTCGAGTTCGGCACCGCCGAGAAGGTCTTCACGATGGTGCTCGCCCTCGCGGGCGTCGGCACCGTCCTCTACACCCTGACGCTCACGCTCGAGCTGGTCCTCGCGGGCCAGCTCGGCAACCTGTGGGGAAGGCGCCGCATGCAACGCGACATCGATGCGCTCGAGGGCCACGCGATCGTCTGCGGCTGGGGCCGCGTCGGCCGGGCCGCCGCGGAGCAGATCGCCAAGACCGGCCAGCAGGTCGTGGTGGTCGACGCCGCCGAGGATCGGCTCGACACCTGCCCCTACCCGCACGTCCTCGGCGACGCGACGCAGGACGAGGTGCTGCGCGCCGCCGGCATCCGCACCGCCGCGACCCTCGTGGCCTCCCTCGACAACGACGCGGGCAGCGTCTACGTCGTCCTGTCCGCGCGCGGTCTCAACCCCGACCTGTTCGTGATCGCGCGGTCGCGCACCGACGACGCGGAGCCGAAGTTCATGCTCGCCGGTGCGAACCGCGTCGTGAACCCGCAGCGCATCGGCGGCAACCGCATCGCGTCCTTCGCCGAGTCGCCCGACGTCGTCGACTTCCTCGACGTCGTCATGCACGAGGGCAGCCACGAGTTCCGGCTCGTCGACATCGAGGTGCACGAGGGGTCCTCGCTCGTCGGCGCGACCGTCTCGGACATCCGCGCGCAGGAGGGCGGTGGTGCGATGCTTCTCGCCCTGCGCACCGCAGGACGGTTCGTCACCAACCCGCCGGTCTCGTCGTGCTTCGACGTCGGCGACGTGCTCATCGTCGTCGGCACCGAGTCCCAGGTCGACGACCTGCACAGAAGGGCCCACCCGTGAACCGACTCGTCGTCCTCCGGCACGCGAAGTCGGCGTACCCGCCCGGCGTCGTCGACCACGACCGCCCGCTCAACGCCCGCGGCGTCGTCGACGCGAAGGCCGCGGGGGAGTGGATCCGCCAGAACGTCGGCGTCCCGGACCACGTCGTCGTGTCCAGCGCCCGCCGCGCGCGCGGCACCTGGACGCTCGCGGCCGGCGCCCTCGGCTACATCGGCGCGGCCGGATACGACGCGGAGTCGCCCGGTCCGCTCACCATCGACCCGCGCATCTACGAGGCCGGGGTGCGCACCCTGCTGACCGTCGTCAGCGAGATCCCCGCGCGCGCCCGGACGGCGATCCTCGTGGGGCACATGCCCGGGGTGGAGAGCCTGGTCGACCTGCTCGCGCGCGACCGGGACCCCGAGGCGGCGCAGCTGCTGGCCCGCAAGTACCCGACCGCGGGAGTCGCGGTGCTCGACCTCGACGTCGCGTGGGCAGAGGCCGCAGCGGCCACCGCGCATCTGTCGGCGTTCGCCGTGCCGCGCGGCATCGTCCCCGCCTGATCGCGACGGACGCTCCGGAGGGCGCCGACCGCCCGTCCGGGGCGGAGCTTGCCGGGCTCTGCTCGGCGGTGTCGCGCTCGCCCCTAATCTGTGACCCGTGGACGAGCGCACCGACCTGGTCCGGGGCCGAGAGGCGCTCGGCGTCGTCAAGGTCATCGGGCCGGCCATGACCGTCCTGCTGGTGGTGTTCGCCGGGTTCGACGCCGCGACCCACCCGGACCAGATCTGGTGGCGGGTGCCGACCGATGTCGTGCCCACCGTCGTCCTCGCGTGGATCGTCTGGTGGCAGCGCCGCGGCCACATCAGCGCGCAGAACGCCGGCTGGTACGTCACCGCAGGATCGCTGGTCGTCTCGGGCTCGGTCCTCGTCACCGTCGTCTACGGCGCACAGGTGCCGATCATGATCTACCTGCTGATCATGACGATGGTGAACAGCGCGTCGGCGCTCACCACGGGCCAGCTCGTCGTCGCGCAGACCGTGCCCGTGCTCGGGCCGCTCGTCGCCATGGTGTCGGTCGGCGGCCTCATCACCAGCGACTCGTTCGCCGACTGGATCGCGCTGTGGCTGGTGACCCTCGCCGCCTCGATCGCGATGTTCATCGCGCGCGAGCGCGGGTTCCGGGAGATGGCGCGCATCGAGGAGCTGCTCGAGCAGCAGGCGATGGAGGACCCGGTCACGGGGCTCGGCACCCGGCGCGCGCTCGAGCAGATGTTCCCGGTGGTCCGCAGCTCGGCGGAGGTGGCGGGCCTCGAGGTGTTCCTCGTCTTCGTCGACGTCGACGGGCTCAAGAGCGTCAACGACGGGCTCGGCCACGACGAGGGCGACCGCGTGATCCTCGCCGTGGCCCGGTCGATCCGCGAGGCGGCCCGCTCGCGCGACGTCCTGGTCCGCTGGGGCGGCGACGAGTTCGCGGTCCTCGGCATCGGCGACGCCGAGGCCGCGGAGCGGATGGAGGCAGCCATCGCGCAGCGCGTCACCGTCCTCAACCCGCTCGCGGGCGAGTGGGTGGGCACGGTGTCGCCGGGCTCCTCGACGATGCACCCGCACAGCTGCGAGCTGGCCGCGCTCGTCGCGGCCGCCGACTCGGACATGTACCGGCGCCGTCGGGCCGTCCGCGGCCGGCGCTCCTCCGACCCCGCGGCGCTCCCGACGTCGGACTGAGGTCCCGGACGGGCGTTCAGCGCAGCGGGGGAGCGGGCGTCTCGACCCCGGCGTCGGCGTCGGCCTGCTCGATCTCCTCGCGGGTGATGCCGAGCAGGTAGAGCACCGGATCCAGGAACGGCACGGTCAGACCGGTGTCGGCCTGCGCCCGGACGACGGGCTTGGCGTTGAAGGCGACGCCGAGGCCTGCGACGGCCAGCATGTCGAGGTCGTTGGCGCCGTCGCCGATCGCGATCGTCCGCTCGAGCGGCACCCCGTCGGCCGCCGCGAACTCGCGCAGGGCCGCGGCCTTCGCCGCCCGGTCGACGACGGCGCCGACGACCCGACCGGTGAGGACGCCGTCGTGCACCTCGAGAACGTTGGCGCGCGCGTGGTCGATGCCGAGCTCCTCGGCCAGCGGCTCCACCACCGCGCTGAACCCGCCCGACACCACCGCGACCCGGAAGCCGAGGTGCTTGAGCGTCCGCACGAGCGTGCGCGCGCCGGGGGTCAGCCGCACCTCGCGGCGTACGTCGTCGAGCGCCGACTCCGGCACGCCGGCGAGCAGCGCCACCCGCTCGTGCAGCGACGCGGCGAAGTCCAGCTCGCCCCGCATCGCGCGCTCGGTGACCTCGCGGACCTCGTCCTCGCAGCCCGCCCGTCGGGCCACGAGCTCGATGACCTCGTCCTGGATCAGGGTGGAGTCGACGTCCATCACCACGAGGTGGACGCCGCGGCCGCGCAGCCCCGCCCGCTGGACCGCGACGTCGACACCGACCGATGACGACACCTCGGCGAGCGCCGTGCGCAGGCTCGCGTGGTCGGCGCCCGACACGGCGAGCTCGATCGCGGTCACCGGGTACGACGCCGTGCGCACGATGCGGTCGATGTTGCCGCCGAGCTCGGCGATGCGGGTCGTGACCGCCGACAGCGCCGCCGGTCGCAGCGGGTGCCCGAGCACGGTCACCAGCAGCCGGCCGCGCCGGCCGGGCAGGTGCTCGGCGGCCCCCTCGGTCACCTCGACGACGAGCCCGAGCTCGGCCCCGACGGAGTCCGCCCGCACGGCCGCCGCGCGCAGCGTCGCGGCGGGATCGCCCCGGTGCTCGCTGGACGGTCCGACCAGCACGCCCAGCGTGATCCGGCCGCGGATGACGATCTGCTCGACGTCGAGGACGACCACGTCGAG
Source organism: Candidatus Nanopelagicales bacterium (assembly GCA_044224785.1). GTDB lineage: Bacteria > Actinomycetota > Actinomycetes > S36-B12 > CAIYMF01 > Longivirga. The sequence continues at coordinate 9,622 of JBGAJT010000110.1, forward strand.
GTCGGCGAGCTCGCGCGTCAGCGTCGCGGTCACCGCCGTGCGGTCCGCACCCGTCAGCGTGATGAGCAGCGTGGCCGGCGCGTCGGTCATGGTGCCCCGAGCCTAGCGATGCGCCGCGTCGCGTCCGTGGGTCGGCTCCAGCGCGGCCGACCAGGCGGCGCACAGCGCGTGCCTCGCGGTACGCCGCAGCGGCCGGATCGAGTCCGCCCGCCGCTGCGCCTCCGACGCCGTCACCGCGGCGCTCTCGGCGTCGGCCGCGACGGTCAGGATTCCGACGAGCCGCGACGCCGTCACGACGGTCCGCTGCGCGCGCGGCTCCAGCGACGCCGGCAGCGGCAGGTCGCGCAGCTCCCGGTCCAGCCGTCGCAGCGCACCGGCCACGTCGTCGCGGCCCTTCGCGACGTCGAGCAGGTCGAGCGTGGACGTCGTCTCGCGCATGCTCTCCGCGAGCTGGCGCTCCGCCTCAGACAACGTCGGCAGGCCGTTCGGTGCCAGCGAGTACTCGACCGGCACGACGTCCCACCGCACCACGTCGCCGTGGTCGGACGGCGCCGACGTCGGGACCAGCGCGAGCGCAGCGACGTCGGGTGGCGCGACGGTGA
>JBGAJT010000111.1:0-10205 GCA_044224785.1 Candidatus Nanopelagicales bacterium
AGCCCCTGCCCGACGGAGTGCTCGACGCCGCCATCGAGGTGCGCGCGCACGGCGACCGCTTCGCGGCGTACACGCCGCCGACCGCCACGACCCCGTGGCTCGTCGACGGGGACTGGGCGTGGACGCAGGCCGAGGCTCTCGACGCCATGGCCGACCTCGCGTCCGGTCTCGGGCTCCCGAGCACCGGCCGCATCCTCGTGCGCGCCACCGGCACCCGCACCGACTACCGCGCCGCCGGTGCGCTCGTCGCACTCCCGCTCGCCACCGCCGGCTCGATCGTCCTGCTCACCGACCCCGACGCCGACGTCGACACCGTCGCCGAGTCCGAACGCTGCGACGCAGCCCTCGAGGTCTGAACCGAGCCGGACTACTTGTGGCCGGTGATGCGGACCCAGGTCTTGCCGTCGACGACGCCGGTCGCGCGCAGGCCGACGCGGACCTGGGCGGCCTTCACGCGGGTCTGCGTGGCGACGGTGAACGTGCCGAGGCCGCGGGTGAAGCCGAGGTGGCGCTGCAGCTCGGACACGTAGGGGCCCTTCGCGCCGAGGCCGAACGGCTTGCCCGGGTAGAGCACGACCTTGGTCGTCGTCGGCGCGGTCGGCGTCGTGGTCGTGAGCAGCGAGGCGCCGGTGACCGTGTCGGTGACGCCGGACACCCAGGTGCTCGGCAGCGCGAGGCGCGAGCGGAACGTCTCGCCGGTGATCGACGCCGTCGCGCCGGTCGACGAGTACGCGACGGCGGTCTTCACGGCACCGCCGGCGGTACGCGCGCTCAGGTCGAGGCGGACGACGTTGGGCAGCCCGAACGCGGCCGCGACCTTGGCCTGGGTGCGCACGCGCGGGACCCACGAGGACCACGGCACGCTCGGGTCCATGCTCCAGTGGTCGTCGGTCGACACGGCGTAGGGCAGGACGCCGCCCCACACCTCGCGCGAGGACTGGGTGCGCCCGCCGGACGCGGCGAAGAAGAACGCGGTGATCGGCTTGCCGGCCGAGGTGACCGTCAGGCCGGTCGACGATGTCGGGAGGGTCGCAGCGACCGCAGCACGCCACAGCGCGCCCGCCGTCGACGTCTCCTTGATCCAGCCGAGGTAGGACTCGTCGTAGTACGGGCCCTTGCCGGAGTCGACGTGGCAGCGGCAGGCGGCGCGCATCAGGCCGGTGCCGTAGCGCGACAGCGCGTAGGTGCGGGCGGCGATCACCTGCGCCTGCAGGGCGGCGGCCGGCCACAGCGACGGCATCTCGCCGATGCCGCGCAGGTACTCGTCGTGCAGGCGGAACGAGCCGACGGCCTCGAGGGTGCGCGGCGCGGCGGCGGTCGTGCCGAAGTCGACCCAGCCGTACTTGTACCGGTGGCCGGTGGCGGCGAGCCCGGCGACGCTGGTCGTCAGGTTGAGCACCGTCGCGCCGGCGCCCGCGGAGCCCGGGTTGCGCGTGCCCGCCCAGCGCACGACGACGTAGGTGCCGGTGCCGATGGTGGTCGTCACGCCGGCCCGGGTGCGCAGCAGCGTGATGACGCCGGTGCCGGCGACGACGGTCCAGGTGTCGGCCGGCGTGCCGAGGACCGGCGCCTTGCCGGTGACCGTGACCTCGATCGCCCCGCCGCCGGCCGTGAGGGCCTCGGTGCGGAAGACCGCGCTGGGCCGTGCGTGCAGCAGGTTGACCCGCAGGTTCATGGAGTCCTTGACCGGAACGACGGTGGTCCCGGTGTAGTAGTGCTCGGCGATCTGCGTCGCGGTCGAGCCCTCGAGGGCCATGCCCCGGGCGCCGTACTGCGAGAGGCCGACGCCGTGGCCGAAGCCCGACCCGGCGAAGGAGAACGAGGTCGGGACGGCCGTCGCGGCCTGGGCCGAGCCGGTGGCGACGTACGCGGCGACCGGCACCAGCGCTGCGGTCGCGACCACGGCGGCCACGGTGCGCCACCAGGGACGACGGGCGGGGTGCATGCGGGCTCCTCGGGTCGGACGGCGCGGGGACGCGCCGCGGCGCATCCCCCTTTCAGACCATCGGGGCCTCCTCCCGCCGACTTGACCCCTGAAACCCGATCCGCCCGGATGGGTGCCCGCTGAGAGGTCCCTGAGCACGGTCCCGGGAGCGCTCCGAGCGGTCGGAGCACCCCGGGAGCGGACCTAGAATGGGGCGGTGAGCGCCTCCGACCCCGTCACGCGCGGCCCCGGCCGCGGCCGTACCGCGGCGCGCGCCGCGGTCGCCGTCGTGAGCGTGCTCACCGTGCTGGCCACGGTGGCCAGCGCCGTCGGCTGGGCGGGCCTGAACCACCTGTCGAGCAACATCACCACGATGGACGTCGACAACGAGCTCGGCACCGCGCGCCCGACGAAGGCGACGCCGACGCAGCCGACGACCTACGAGCCGCTCAACATCCTCATCATGGGCACGGACACGCGCACCGGCCAGGGCCGCATGTTCGGCGACGCGAGCACCACCGCCTCGGGCGAGGGCCACAGCGACACGGCGATCCTGCTGCACGTGTCCGGCGACCGCACCCGCGCGCTCGGCGTGAGCCTCCCGCGCGACTCCTGGGTCACCCGCCCGAGCTGCAAGGGCGGCGGCACCGTCACCGGCAAGTTCAACGCCGCCTTCGCCACCGGCGGCCCGGCCTGCACGATCAAGGCCGTCGAGTCGCTCACCGGCGTGCGCATCGACCACTTCGTCGTCGTCAACTTCCTCGGCTTCCAGGCCGTGGTCGACTCGCTCGGCGGCGTGCCGATCTGCACCAGCGAGCCGATCAACGACCCGAAGAGCCACCTCGTGCTGAAGAAGGGCACGACCATCCTCAACGGTCAGCAGGCGCTGGCGTTCGCGCGTGCCCGCAAGACCCTCGGCGACGGCAGCGACATCTCGCGCATCGACCGTCAGCAGGTGTTCCTCTCGTCCGTGGTGCGCACCGCCACCAGCGCGGGGCTGCTCACCAACCCCGTGAAGCTGTTCTCGGTGCTCAACTCGGTCACCGAGTCGCTCACGGTCGACAAGGCCCTCGGCAGCGTCGACGCCCTCAAGGACCTCGCCCTGTCGATGCAGGGGCTCTCCCCCAAGTCCGTGAAGTTCATGACCGTCCCGTGGACCGGTCGTGGCGACGGCGAGAACGTCGTGTGGACGAGCAGCGCCGACAAGATCTGGACGGCGTTCAAGAACGACACGCCCTACCCGCCGAGCACCACCGTGCCGACCGGGCAGAAGCCGCTGACCGCCAAGCCCTCCGACATCCGGGTCCAGGTGCTCAACGGCACCGGCGTCACCGGCAAGGCCAAGACGGTCGCCGACCAGCTGCAGAAGCTCGGCTTCGTCATCGCCGGGATCGGCACCGCCAAGGGCGGCACCGTGGCGACCACCTCGATCACGTCCTCCCCGACGCGCACCGAGTCGGCCCGCACCCTGGCCTACGCCGCGCAGACCTCGGCGACCTCGACCACCGGCACCAGCCGCACGCTGGTCCTCACGATCGGCACCGACTGGAAGGGCGTCCGCGCCGTCAGCGTGGCGTCCCCGGGCAGCGGCTCCTCGGCCAAGTCGGCCGACACCGTCACCTGCGTCGCCTGACGCTGCACCTGCCGGCACCGCACCGCCCCGCAGGTCGAACCGCACGCCGCTGCGCGGGCCTGCCAGCAGGCCGCTCCGCACGCCGCCACCCGCACGACTCCGCACGCCGCTCCTCCCGTCCGCATGCACGCACCCCGGTCGGCTCACGTCCGGCCCCTCCGCCTCGCTAGGCTCCCGGGAGCCGGTCGACGTCGACCGGCGGAGGCCAGGAGGGGCTCGATGGCTCGGGACAAGGTGGTCGCGTCACCGCACGCGGCCGTCGACGACGTCACCGACGGCGCCAGCATCGCGGTGGGCGGTTTCGGGCTCTGCGGCGTCCCGTCGGTGCTCATCGGCGCGCTGCTCGACCACGGCGTCACCGACCTGTCGGTCGTGTCGAACAACTGCGGCGTCGACGAGTGGGGCCTGGGCATCCTGCTGTTCGCCAAGCGCATCGCCCGGATGACCTCGTCCTACGTCGGCGAGAACAAGGAGTTCGAGCGGCAGTTCCTCCACGGCGAGCTCGAGGTCGAGCTCATCCCGCAGGGAACGCTCGCCGAGCGGCTGCGGGCCGGCGGCTCCGGGATCCCCGCGTTCTACACGCCCGCGGGCGTGGGCACGCAGGTGGCCGAGGGCGGCATGCCGTGGCGCTACGCCGCCGACGGCTCGATCGCCAAGCCGTCGCCGCCGAAGGAGACCCGCGACTTCGACGGTCGCGACTACGTCCTCGAGCGCGGCATCGTCACCGACTTCGCGCTCGTGCGCGCCTCGGTCGGCGACCGGCACGGCAACCTCGTCTTCGACAAGAGCACGCGCAACTTCAACCCGCTGGTCGCGATGGCCGGGCGCATCACCATCGCCGAGGTCGAGCGGCTCGTCGAGCCCGGCGAGATCAAGCCCGACGACATCCACACGCCCGGCGTGTTCGTGCAGCGGGTCGTGCCGCTCTCGCCCGAGCAGGCCGCGGAGAAGCGCATCGAGCGCCGCACCGTGTCCGCACCGAAGGAGTCCTGAGCGATGGCCCTCACCCGTGACGAGCTGGCCGCGCGGGTCGCGCTGGAGCTGCGCGACGGCGAGTACGTGAACCTCGGGATCGGCCTGCCGACGCTGGTGCCCAACTACCTGCCCGCCGACGTCACCGTCGTCCTGCAGTCCGAGAACGGCATCCTGGGCACCGGGCCCTACCCGACCGAGACCGCGGTCGACCCCGACCTCATCAACGCCGGCAAGGAGACCGTCACCGTCCTGCCGGGCGCGAGCTTCTTCGACTCCGCGACCAGCTTCGGCATGATCCGCGGCGGCCACATCGACGCCGCGATCCTCGGCGCGATGCAGGTGTCGGCATCGGGCGACATCGCGAACTGGATGATCCCCGGGAAGATGGTCAAGGGCATGGGCGGCGCGATGGACCTCGTCCACGGCGCCAAGCGCGTGATCGTGATGATGGAGCACGTCGCCAAGGACGGCTCGCACAAGATCGTCGAGGACTGCACCCTGCCGCTCACCGGCAAGGGCGTGGTCGACCGCATCATCACCGACCTCGCGGTCATCGACGTGCGGCCCGAGGGCCTCGTGCTGGTCGAGACCGCGCCGGGCGTCAGCCAGGACGACGTGTTCGCCGCGACCGGCGCGCCGCTCCAGCTCGGCGTACTCGACGTGGTCGGTCTGGAGCACCGCGGCGTCGGCGGGCTCGCCGAGGTGGTACGCCGTGAAGCCGTAGCCCGCGAGCTCGTCGTCGGTGTACATCGGGTCGTGGACCAGCACCCGCGCCCCGCGCGCCTCGAGCGCGGCGACGGTCGGGAAGACGCCGGAGAACGCCGTCTCCTTCACCCCGCCGCGGTAGGCCGCACCGAGCACCACGACGGTCGCGCCGGCGAGGTCGCCGTAGGCGCCCTCGAGGACGGCGACGGCGTACTCGGGCATCGCGGCGTTCGCCTCGCGCGCCGCGCGCACGACGGTGGCCTCCGGGTCGTTCCAGAGGTACATCCGCGGGTAGATCGGGATGCAGTGCCCGCCGACGGCGATGCCGGGACGGTGGATGTGGCTGAAGGGCTGGCTGTTGGACGCCTCGATGACCTCGAAGACGTCGATGCCGTTCTGCTCCGCGAAGCGGGCGAACTGGTTGGCCAGCCCGATGTTCACGTCGCGGTAGGTCGTCTCGGCGAGCTTGGCCATCTCCGAGGCCTCGCTGCTGCCGAGGTCCCAGACGCCGTTGCCGCGCGGCAGGTCGGCGCGGTCGTCGAAGTCGAGCACGGCCTCGTAGAAGGCGACCCCGCGCTTGCCGCTCTCGGCGTCGATGCCGCCGACGAGCTTGGGGTAGCGGCGCAGGTCGGCGAAGATCCGGCCGGAGTAGACGCGCTCGGGGCTGAAGACCAGCGGGAAGTCGACGCCGGCGCGCAGGCCCGAGATCTCCTCGATCATCGGCGCGAAGCGGGCGCGCGTGGTGCCGACCGGCAGCGTGGTCTCGTAGGAGACGAGGGTGCCGGGCTTGAGGCCGCGGGCGACCTCGCGGGTGGCGGCGTCCATCCAGCCGAAGTCCGGGACGCCCTCGATGTCGACGAAGAGCGGCACGACGATGACGACGGCCTCGCTCTCGGCGACGGCCGCGGCGGTGTCGGTGGTGGCCCGCAGGCGGCCCGACGACGTGACGTCGGTGAGCAGCTCGGCGAGCTGCGCCTCGCCCGGGAACGGCTCCTGGCCGGCGTTGACGAGGTCGACGGTCGCCGGGTTCACGTCGGCGCCGATGACCTCGTGGCCCTTGGTGGCGAACTGCACGGCCAGCGGGAGGCCGATCTTGCCCAGGGCGACGACGGTGATCTTCACGGTGATGGGCCTCGGAGGTCGGAGACGGCGGAGATCCCAGGATACCGGGCGGCAGCACCGCTCCCGGACCACCGCGCGCGGCTGCGGGGTGTGAGGTCGGGCCCACCTGGGCCGGTCCCGGCTGTGCGGGGCGGCCGGCTGCACCGAGCGTGACGCCCGTGGTTCAGGGGGCGATCCAGGCGGCGACGCGCGTGCGCACGCGACGTACCCGGCGTCCCACCCTGCGACGGGTGCGTCCGGCCCAGGACAGGCTCTCCCACTCCTCGCGCCGACGGCGCTCGGCGTCGGCGCGCGCCTGCTGCTCGGCCTCGGCCTGGGCCTGCGCCTCGGTGGCCGCGAGCGCCTTCGTCGACGGCGGGAGGGGCTCGCCGCGCTCCTCGAACCCGCGCAGGAACGGCTCGAGCACCTCCGCACGGGTGCGGGCGTCGCTCTCGTCGAGCGCCATCGAGATGTTGCCGCCGTGGCGGCGGTAGATCCACGTGGCCTCGGTCAGCCGTGTCGTGCGGGCGTCGCTCGACAGGATCGTGAGCCACACCGGGTAGATGACCTGCTGGCGGCGGGTCGAGTCCCACGGCCCTGCCTGGAACAGCTCGCGGCGGACCATCGCGCCGTCGTTCACGGTGATCGACCCGGCGAGCAGGTCGCCGAGGCGCGGCTCGGGGAGCGTCACCTCCTGCTGCACCCGCAGGTCGCCGTCGGCGCGCAGGAACGACCCGCTGCACAGGTCGTAGCCCTCCGCGAGGCGCTCGAGGTGGGCGACGAGGAAGCGCGGCAGCATGATGTCGTCGTCGCCGAAGAGCGTGATGTACGTCGAGGTCGCCTCAGCGACTCCGCGCACGATCGCCGACGCCGGGTCGTTCTGCCCGTCGTGCACCTCGAGCCGGACGACGTCGGCGCCCGCCTCGCGCGCCGCGACCGCGGTCGAGTCGTCGTCGGAGCAGTCGTCGACGACCAGCACGCGGGTGGTCCAGCCGGCGCGGCGCGCCTCGTCGACCGCCACCTGGATCGAGCGCAGCGTGGTGCGCAGCAGGTCCGCGCGGTTGCGCGTGGGGATGACGACGGTGACGTCGGTGGTCGCGGCGTCGGTCGTGGGTGCGGCGCCGGTCGTGGGTGCGGCGTCGGTCACGACGGGTCCTCCCGGAAGCGGAGAACGCGCGCGGGAACGCCTGCGGCGACCGCGAAATCGGGCAGGTCCTCGGTGACGACGGACCCGGCGCCGACCTGCACGCCCTGGCCGATGCGCACGCCGGGGAGGATCGTCGACGAGACGCCGAGGTCGGCGCCGTCGCCGATCTCGACCGCCGCACGCCGCAGCGGCGCGTGCAGGATCGGGACGTCGCGGCCGGCCTCGTCGTGCGCCGAGGTGATGATGCGGACGCCGATGCCGACGCCGACCGCGCGCCCGAGCCGCAGGCCGCCGGCGGAGTTCGCGTAGCAGTGCTCGCCGATCCAGGTGCCGTCGCCGATCTCGAGATCGCCGCCGTCGTAGGCCTTGAGCACGGTGCCGTGCCCGACGTAGACGCCGGCCCCGAGCCGGATGTGCTCGGGGCGGAAGACCAGCGCGGTCTCCTCGACGGTCGTGCCCTCGCCCCACGCGGCGAAGTCCTCGCGGCGCCAGCGCCCGGTGCCGTGCGACGTGCGCGGGCGGGTGCCGTCGAACCTCACAGCGCCGCCAGGACCACGTCGACGACGCGCTGCTGCTGCTCGGCGGTGATGCCGGGGAACAGCGGGAGGGTGAGGGCGCGCGGCTCGCGGTCGCGGGTGACCGGGAAGTGCTCGGGGAGCAGCGAGTACTTCTCCCGGTAGTACGTCGTGAACGGGATGGGCATGGTGCCGACCTGCGTCTGCACGCCCTGCTCGGCGCACGCGGCGATGAGCGCCTTGCGGTCGGTGCCCTCGGGGAGCACCGCGACGTAGCTCTGCAGCACCGGCTCGGAGCCCGCCACGGTGGCGGGCGGCTGGACGGCCGTGCCCGCGAGGAGCGCGTCGTAGACCGCGGCGCCGGCGCGACGCGCGTCGACGACCCGCGCCAGCTTGCCCATCTGCGTGATGCCGAGCGCGCCCTGCATCTCGGTGAGGCGGTAGTTCAGGCCGGGCAGGTCGAAGTCGGTCGGGGCGGTGCCCGGCACCATGCCGTGGGCGCGCCAGCGGCGGAGCTCGGCGTCCAGGGCCGCGCTCGACGTCGTGACCATGCCGCCCTCGCCGGTGGTGATCGCCTTGCGCGGGTGGAAGGAGAAGCAGCCGAGCTCGCCGACCGAGCCGGCGGCCGCGCCGTCGCGCGCAGCGCCGAGGGCGCAGGCGGCGTCCTCGATCACCGGGACGCCGGGAGCCGCGGCCGACAGCGCCGGGAGATCGGCCATGACGCCGAAGGGGTGTACCGGGATCACGGCCGCGAGCGGCTCGTCGACGGCGGCGAGCGCCTGCGGGTCCATCGCCCAGGTGTCGGGCTCGATGTCGACGAAGCGAACGCGCGCCCCGACGAGCTCCACGACGTTGGCCGTGGCGGGCCAGGAGTAGGTGGGCACGGCCACCGTTTCGCCCGGACCGACGCCGAGCGCGAGCAGCGCAAGGTGCAGCGCCGCCGTCCCGCTCGACACGGCGACGGCGTGCTCGGTGCCGACCTCGGCCGCGACCAGCCGCTCGAACTCCGCGACGCGGGCACCCTGCACGAGCATGCCGCTGCGCAGGACCTCCGCGACCGCCGCGAGGTCGTCGTCCTCGATGAGCGGGACGGTCAGCGGGATCACGGCTCGAGCGCCCGGTAGTGCTCGGCGGTGCGCAGGATCCCCTCGTCGAGGTCGACCTCGGCCTCGAAGCCGAGGACCTCACGAGCCTTGGTGACCGACGGGACGCGCAGCTCGACGTCGGCGTAGTCCTTGCGCGTGAACCGGATCTCGGAGTTCGACCCGAGCACCCGCACCACGGCGTTCGCGAGACCGTAGATGGTGACGACGGCGCGCTGGTTGCCGATGTTGAACGACTCCCCCACGGCGTCGGGGTGCGTCAGCGCGAGCATGACGCCGCGCACCATGTCGTCGACGTAGCACCACGCGCGGATCTGCGTACCGTCGCCGTGGATCATGATCGGCTCGTCGCGGATGGCGTTCTGCACGAACGCGCGGATCGCGCCCTCGCCGACCTGCCCCGGCCCGTAGACGTTGAAGGGGCGCACGACGACGACGGGCAGGCCGTCTTGCACGTGGTGCGCCATCGCGAGGTGCTCCTCGGCGAGCTTGCCCACGGCGTAGGTCCAGCGGGCCTCGCCGACCGCGCCCATGACGGTGTGGTCGGTCTCGGTCGAGCGGAACGCCTGCTGGCCGAACACCTCGGAGGTCGAGAAGCACACGACGCGGCCGCCGACACCGAGGTTTGCCGCGGCCTGCAGCACGTTCGCGGAGCCGAGCATGTTCACGCGCATGGTGTCGACCGGACGCTTGATGACCGTGTCGATGCCGGCGATGGCGGCGCAGTGGACGACGTGCGTCGCGCCCTGCATCGCCTCCTGCACGGCATCGGCGTCGCACACGTCGCCCACGACGAGCCGGAGGTTGGGGTGGTCGGCCCACCCGCGCGAGGAGAGCGCGTCGCGCGTGAGGTTGTCGTAGACGACGACCTCGTTGTCGTCGAGCAGGAGCCCGGCGACCGCTGACCCGATGAACCCCGCACCGCCGGTGATGAAAACGCGTTCTCCTGTCAGCACGCCGTCAGCATACTGACGCTCCTCGGCTCCCCCGACCACGACGACCCGGCGGTCGTCGCCGAGGTGAAGCAGGGCATGCGGCTGTTCCACGAGGAGCAGTTCGGTCCCATCGTTCCCGTCGCTGCGTTCGACGACGTCGAGCAGGT